>CALZHR010000040.1 GCA_945787335.1 uncultured Desulfuromonadales bacterium | reverse complement strand
TGTTCGCCAGCGACAACTACAGCGGCATCTGCCCGGAGGCCTGGCAGGCGCTGGCAGAGGCGAACGCCGGCTATGTCAACTCCTATGGGGATGACCGGTGGACCGCCAGGGCCTGCGATGCGTTGCGCGATTTCTTCGAAACCGATTGCCAGATCTTTTTCGTCTTCAACGGCACCGCCGCCAACTCGCTGGCGCTTGCGGCGCTCTGCCGTTCCTATCACAGCATTATCTGTCACGAGACCGCGCATGTAGAGACCGATGAGTGCGGGGCCAGCGAGTTTTTCTCCAACGGCACCAAGATTCTGCTGGTCGGCGGCGCGCACGGAAAAGTATCTGCCGACCAGGTGACTCATGCCGTGGAACGGCGCAGCGATATCCACTACCCGAAACCGAAGGTGCTCAGCATTACCCAGGCGACCGAGCTCGGGACGGTCTATTCGCTCGCTGAGCTGCAGGCGGTCGGCGAACTGGCCCGGCGGCATGAGCTCAAGCTGCATATGGACGGCGCCCGCTTCGCCAACGCGCTCGCGTCCCTCGATGTCAAGGCCAAGGAGATGACCTGGCAGGCCGGGGTCGATGTGCTGACCTTTGGCGGCACCAAGAACGGCATGGCGGTTGGTGAAGCGGTGGTCTTCTTCGACAAGTCCCTCGCCGAGGAGTTCGATTATCGCTGCAAGCAGGCCGGGCAGCTGGCGTCGAAAATGCGCTACCTGGCGGCCCCCTGGGTGGGGATGCTGGAGCAGGGGACGCTGGTAAGCAATGCCGCCCATGCCAACCGTTGCGCCCGCCTGCTGGCTGAACAGCTGCAGACGGTGTCGGGGGTGCAGCTGGTCCACCCGGTGCAGTCGAATGCGGTCTTCGTGCAGCTGCCGGTGCCGTTGATCGAAGCCCTGCGCGCCGCCGGCTGGCACTTTTACACCTTCATCGGCTCGGGGCATGCGCGCTTCATGTGCTCCTGGCAGAGTCGGGAGGATGAAATCCTGAGCTTTGGTCGCGAACTTCGGACTCTGGCCGAGACGCTTGGCCCGCCCGCCAGGGGCGAACAGCGATAGGACAAGAGGATGGGGACGTTCAGGGATTTCGAAACGATCGTTAAAAGCATGGGGGAGCTGCCCCCTTCGCCGCTGGTCGCCACCAAGCTGCTCGAACTGCTGCGCAAGCCGGATCTGAAAATCAAAGAGCTGGCCAACGCGGTCTCCCTCGACCCGGTGGTGTCCGCCCGCCTGCTGCGGATGGCTAATTCGGCGTTTTACGAACAGCAGCGGCAGGTCAACACCGTCGAGCGGGCGATTATCGTCATCGGTGAGAATATCCTGAAAAACCTGGCGATGGAGTGCAGCCTGCGCAACACCCACAAGACCTATGGCGTGCTGGAGCGGCGGATGTGGGAAAATTCCATCGGTTGCGCGGTCGCCAGCCGCCTGATTGCCGAGCGGCTGACCGAGATCGACAAGAGCGAGGCCTACCTGGCCGGCCTGCAGCATCATATCGGCAAAGTGGTGATGATCAATCGCGACAAAGAGCTGTACAAAGAGGTGATGCGCCTGGTCGAGGCCGGCAAGGGGCAGCTGCGGGATATCGAGCGGGGCTTGTTTGCCTATTCCCACGAGCAGGTCGGCGCGGCGCTGCTCAGGCATTGGAATTATCCCGATTCCATCGTCAAGGCGACCCTTTACCATCACAATTTTGAGCAGTTGCGTGGCGAGGACGATGAAGTCTTCACCCTCTGCGCGATTGTCAACCTGGCGAGCGACTTCTGCCGCCAGTTCGACATCGGTCAGAGCGCTTCGGAAGAGAGCCTCGATTTGAGCATGAACAAGGGCGCCCTGGCGTTGGAGGCCAACCTGATCGTCATCGAAGAACTGCTCGAAAAGTTTCAACCGGAGTTTATCCGCGAGCGCAACCTGTTTTTGACCTGAAACGACCTCCCCGTCAGCCTCCTGATAGATCTTGATGCCCTCGGACAGTCATGGTAACTTCGCCTCTGCCGGGCCTTGTGCGGCCGCCCGCCCTCTTTTTCAGATCCAGGAGCAGGTTGATGTGTAAGAAGATCTTTGTTGCAGCGACCGATCAGAATTGCGGCAAGACCACGACCAGCCTCTCGCTGCTGCACCTGGCGCGCAGAAAATATCGGCGGGTCGGATTTATCAAGCCGTTCGGTCCCAAGCTGATCCACTACCAGGGGCGCGACATCGATGTCGACGCGGCCTTGATGGTCAATGTCTTCGGCATGGAAGAGGATCTGGATTACATGTCGCCGGTGGTGGTTCAGCCGCAGACCACACGGGAAGTCCTCGAAGGCAAAGTCCAGCCGCACCAGCTGCTCGAGAAGGTCTGCCAGGCGGTCGCCGAGCTGGAGAAAAAATGCGACTTCCTGATCATCGAAGGAGCCGGGCATACCGGCGTCGGTTCGGTGGTCGGAATGAATAACGCGGTGCTCGCCAAACGGCTCAATGCGCCGGTGCTGATGGTCGCCGGTGGCGGAGTCGGCAGCGTCATCGACGCCATCCACCTCAATCTGGCGCTGTTCCGGGAGGCGGGGGCCGAGGTGCGCATGGTGCTGCCGAACAAGCTGGTGCGCAGCAAGCGCGAAGCGACCCTGCGCTACCTCGACCTGGCGTTCAAAGACAGCGGGATTCAGATCATCGGCGGGTTCAACTATTCGCCGATCCTGGCCAACCCCACCCTGAAGTACATCTCCGAACTGCTCAAGCTGAGGTTGCACGCCAGCGAGGAACAGGCCAGCCGCATCGTGCATCATGTGCAGCTCGGCGCTGCCTCGACCCAGCGGGTCGTCGACCTGCTGCTCGACTCGACGCTGGTGATCGTCACCAGCAGCCGTGACGAGGTTCTGGTCATGCTGGCGACCCTCTATCATATTCCCGAGTACAAGAACAAAATCGCCGGGCTGGTGATCGCCGGGGTCGCGCCGCTGGCGGATATCGTCCAGCAGGTGCTCGATGACGCTAAAATTCCTTATCTGCGGTCCCCGGAGACCACCGCGGAGATCTATACCAGGATCAGCGAGGATGTCTCGAAAATCCGCGCCGACGACCAGGAAAAGATCGCTCTGGTGCAGCAGCTGGCGGAAACCGAGCTCGACTTCGCGCGGATCGATTCCCTTTTTTGACCCTTTATCACCCGACAGGATGAAACCGTTATGGGCTTATTTGGAAAACTGTTTGGTGGCGGCGCCAGTTTAGAAAAACTGCGCAAGGCCATTGAGCGGAAGGACTTTGCCGAGGCCCGGCTGCTGGCCGAGCAGCTCAGCGAGCAATCGTTGGCAGACGCTGAAGCCGCCGAGCTGGAGCCGCTGCGCGCTGCTGCCGGCGATGGACTGGCCAGGTTGAATCTCGATGAAGCCCTGGCCCTGGAGCGCAGCGGACAGAGCGGGCAGGCCCAGGAGCATCTGCAGCTGGCCCTGGAGCAGGTTGTCGGCAGCGAGCTGCGGCAGCAGATCGAGGCGGCGCTTGCCGCTCCGGTGGAAGCAGATGAAATTGATGCGCCGGCCGCGACCACGGCGACAGCCTGTGGCAGCTGTGGACCGCAGCCGGCCAGTGGTCTTGCCGCCAGCGAGCTGGAATTGCCGGACGCTGAAAGCCAGCTGGAGCTGGTCATGGCCGCTTACCCTGCGGAACTGGGCGAGCGCTATCGGCAGAAAACCGCAGCTTTTCTGCAGGCCCTGCTTTATTCGCACAATGGCGATGATGGCGCCGCGCTGCCGCTCTGGAACAAGGTGCCGGCTGCCGACCAGGATGAACTCTACTGGTTCGAGTTCGGCGCCGCTCTGGCACGCGAGGGGCGGTTGAGCGAAGCGCGGGAGGCGCTGGAGCAATCCCTGCAGCTTAATCCAGGGCTGCTGTTGGCGACCGAAGCGCTGATTCCGGTGCTGGTCGCTGCCGGCGAGATCGAGCCGGCTAAAGAGCTGTTGCAGCAGATGCTCGACCAGGGTCAGGCGCCGGGCTTCTGCCATGCGCAATTGACCATGATCTGCCTGCAGCAGGAGCAGACCGACGAGGCGCTGTTGCAGACCCGCAAGGCGCTGGCCGCCGGGGTCGGCGATCCGGCCTTTTTGCTGCTTGCGGCCAGCCTGTTGGAGCAGACCGGTGCCTTGGATGAGGCCGAGGCGGTGCTCAGGCAGATGCCCGCCGGTGGTTGCGGCGGCGGATTGAGCCTGCCGCTGGCCGAATTTCTGCTCCGCCAGCATCGGGAATTGGATAAAGTGCTCGATACCTTCAACGGCGCCTGCCGCCAGGAGCCGGATAACCCCCGTTGGCAGCTGCGGGTCGCCCAGACCTACCTGGCCCGGCAGTGGCAAAAAGAAGGCTTGGCGCTGCTGAGAAAGGTTGCTGCTGATCCGCGCCTCGATCCCGAGCTGCAGCAGGAAGCGCAGCAGCAGCTGCGGGCGCCGGAGCACTGAAGTGCCCGATATTCATGCGGTCAAGAATTACCTGGCGCCGCAGGGTATCGAGGTCTGGGAATACCAGCAGCCGACTCCGACCGCCCCGGCGGCGGCAGCTGCGGTCGGCTGTACAGTGGGCGAGATTGCCAAGACCCTGTTGTTCCTGGTCGGCGGGAAACCGGTTGCTGTGGTGACCTGCGGTGATATGAAGGTGAATAGCTCCCGCCTCAAACAGGCGTCCGGACTGTCCGGCAAAGTTAAGCTGCCCGAGGCGGAAGAGGTTGTGCGGTTCACCGGCTATGCCCCCGGCGGCGTCTGCCCCTTTTTATTGCCGGAAGATCTGCCGCTGCTGCTCGATCTGTCCCTGCAACGATTCGCCCGGGTCTACGCCGCGGCCGGCAATGATTATTCCGCGGTGCCGATCAGTTACCTTCAGCTTGAACAGCTGACCGCCGGGCGGACTGCCGATCTTTGCACTCCTTTTTGAACCTATAGCCGCGCATTATCCGGTTGCGCTAAAACATAATTCCATTATTTGCGGCAGCTCGTAATTATTTCTCTGTTTGCTTCAGTACTTCTCCTGTCTTATAACCAGGTTCCTAACAATACGGAATTAATATAATAAAATTTATCCCCTGACTTGAAAGATCTTTAGCGGCCAATCCTCACAGAGGGACATTACCTTTTCCACTCCTTTCTATTCGTCGCTTGCTGAAACTATTCAATTTATCTATAATACCGTTTTATATTTATATACGGGTCATTTACAGCAAAGGGTGCCAGGTTGAAATTTGTCCAGCGCTTTCATTCTCTACCGGAAGAAATGCGGTCGGGGAATCGGCTTGCCAACGCCAGTGGGGGGGCGCAGCCGGCTGGGGATGAAACGCCAGAGAGCGCCTGGGGGTTTGCCCAGATCCTTGAACATATCGATGTCGGCATCCTGGTGCTCGATCTGCAGCGTGAGGCGATCGATTACCGCAACCAGGTTTTTTTTGCCGTCATGGCTGATGAGGCCCTCTGCAGCGACTACCAGAGGCTCTTTCAACTGCTGCTGCAGGAGATTGAGGCTGAAAGGCGCCTTGAGCATTCGGCCTATGTCAGCCTCGACGTTCATCACAATAACCGCCTGCTCGGTTGTTCTGTGTATAAGACCGCATCCCGCTACCGCTGTATCTTTGTCCGTGACATTACCGAAAAGGTCCGCCTTGAATCGATCGCCCAGGCGGCCAATGCGATGGATAATATCGGCTTCATCTTCTCGGGAATCCGGCACGAAATCGGCAATCCGCTCAACTCGTTGAAGATGGCTTTGAGTGTCCTCAAGCAGAACCTGGAGACCTTTTCGCCAGAGACGATCTGTGAATATGTCGACCGCAGCCTGGCCGATATCGGACGTATGGAGTACCTGCTCAAGTCATTGAAGACATTCAGTATTTTTGAGCATGTCGATCTGAAGGAGCTGTCTCTGGCCGAATTCATGATGCGCTTCATTTCGTTGGTGGAGCGGGATTTCAGTTCCTACGGTATCCGCATCATAACCGCTACGCCCCTCGACATCGCCCGGGTGCGGATCGACAAGCGCGGCCTGCACCAGGCCTTGCTGAACATCTTCAACAATGCGGTCGACGCCCTGAACGGACGTAAGGATCCGGAAATCAGGATCAGCGCCGAACTGCGCGGCCAGCTGGTCTGGTTGAGCATCGCCGATAACGGCTGCGGGATCTCTCCCGAACAGCAGAAGCACCTCTTTCAGCCGTTTAACACCAGCAAGCCGAACGGCAACGGTCTCGGTCTGGTGATCACCCGCAAGCTGCTGGCGATGATGAACAGCGATATCGAAATTGACAGTGAGCCGCAGCAGGGGACACGGGTGACGATCAGTCTGCCGGTCGCCGCTGATGCAACGCCTGACAACTCTGCCGGCCAATCGGGAGAGTGCGGCCAGCCGACAGGGGCAGCGTGAAAAACGTACTGATCGTCGATGATGAAAAGTCCTTTCTGCTGTCGCTGAAAGATGGTCTGAGCGTCCACCGCGACAGTTTCCAGGTGCTCACAGCGGCAAACGGCCGTGAAGCGGTCGCGGTGCTGCGCGCGGTGCCGATCGATCTGCTGGTAACCGATCTGAAGCTACCGGAAATGGATGGATTTGAGCTGCTCGCCTGGGTCAGCCGCCATCAGCCGCAGCTGCCGGTGATCGTGATGACCGCTTTCGGCACGCCGGAAATCGAAGCGCGTCTGGCCAGTCACGATACATTGCAGTACCTGGAAAAACCTCTCGATCTGAGTGTTTTGCAGGATGGCATTTTCAACGGACTGAATGCCGGCCGTAAGAGCTATATCCGCGGCATTACTCTATCGACCTTTCTGCAGCTGATGAGTATTGAGCAGAAAAACTGCACGTTGAAGATCAGCGCCGGCGGACAGGTCGGTTATCTCTATATCCGCCGTGGGAAATTGCTTGATGCTGAATTCGGCAGCCTGCAGGGCGAGGCGGCGGCTCTGGAGATCGTCGGCTGGGACAATGCTGAAATCGAGATGGACGGGATCTGCCGCCGGCAGGAGGAGGCCATCGTTATTTCCCTGGAGCATGTCCTGATCGAGGCTTTCCGCCTGAAAGATGAACGGGCCCTCGAACAGAAAAACGGCTCGGCCAGCGACCCGCAGTCGCCGGCGGAAAAAGATCTGGCCGCTGACGATGATTTTTTCTCCGCCAGTAACGAGATGGAGCAGCCTGCAAGGCGGCCGCTCTCGCCGGATGAACGGGCGCGGAAACGGCTAGTCAATATCCTGGCCAAGCAGAGCGCGGTTCAGGAATACGCTCTTTTCGACCAGCACGGGTTCCTGGAAGAAAAAAACTCCGGGCTCTGCTCTCTCGAGGAGTTCGCCCCGGAGAATTACCTGCAGCTGCTTGAGGCCATCGGCAGACCGCTCAGCCTCGGCTCGTTCAGCTACGTGGTGTTCAACACCAGCCGGCGGGTCCGCTACCTGTTGCTGCGCTGCCTGCAGCACCTGGTGTTGGTGAAGCTCAAGCCGGGAACCCAGCCAGCGCCGCTGGTGCTGGAAATCAAGCGCTTCGTGAACCGCTAGGGGGCTGGGCAACGGAGAAGATCGGCAGTTTCTGCTTCAGGGAGGATTGGGAATATGCTCCAGTTAATTGATGAACTCAAGACGATTCCGGGCGTGGTCGGCGCATGTATCTACGGTTCTGATGAAGGGGTGTTGGCGACCAACCTGCCGAGTATCTTCCGGCCGCAGCGGCTGGAAACTGTCGGCAAGCACCTGGGAAAACTCTATTCCGCCGGGCAGATGAGCTTTGACGATCTGACCGATGTCAGCCTGCACTACGACGAATCGGTGGTGGTGGCGCGCGAGTTGCGCAAGAATCAGCTGATCTTCGCGATCTGCGACCCGACCTTCAATCACAATCTGTTGACCATGTCGTTTAATCTTCTGCAGGAAGAGCTGGAGCAGGGGCGCTTTGCGGAAGCTGAAACCCCGGTCGCCGAAGCTGCCGACGGGCCGGGTGCTGCAGGGGCTCTGCCATGCGACCAGCCTGCAGAAGAGCTGCAGGAGCTGCTTGGCGAAATGCGCGAAAAGCTCGGCAAAGTGCTCGGCCCTATGGCCGGCTTCATTTTCGATGAGGCGGCAGAGGCCTGGCAGAAACAGGGCCGCTGCGCTATCTCGACCATCGAAGCCCTGATAAATCTTCTCAACCAGGAGATCGCCGACGAGACGAAGGCTGAAACCTACCGCAAGCTGATTGCCCCGGCGTTGCGCGCCTTTCAGGAAAGGTGAAAACCGATGGCGACTGCCAAGGAGTTCGTGCTTCGGGTCAGCAAAATCGATGGGGTCGCGGGCTGTCTGCTGGTCCGTGACGACGGGGTGCTGCTTGGCCAGACGCTGGACGATCCGGAGGTTTTCTCCTCGCTCGTGGTGCTCAGCGGTTCGCTCGGGCAAGATATTATGGCGCGGACCGGGTTCAGCTACTGCCGGCACCTCAGCTATCTCCGCCGCGGCAAAAGGCACTTCTACGTTTTTCCGATCGAGAATTACCTGCTGGGCGTGGTGCAACGCAGCGACAGTTATGTCCCCGACATGCTGGATGCGGTCTACCGGTTGATCAGCCGGGTTTCGACCCGCAGTTCCGCGGTCGCCGCAGGCGGGAGTTGAGCAATGCGTCGCTTCAAAGCTCATTTGCTGGCGCTGGTGCTGGTGCTGACAGCCTGGCCTGCCGTTGCCGCCGAAAACCTCGATTCTTTCGACCGAAAGGTAAAGACCTGGGCTGAGCAATGCCGGGAAGAGATGGTCAGCCAGTTCGACCTGCTGCTGACCTCGGGTCGTTTGAGCGTGCCGCAGTTGTTCGACACCTTCTATATCCCGATCCCGGGAACCGATCCGCAGAAATTCCACACCCAATACGACCAGGTATCGGACGGCGTGCTGCAGCCGATTATCGATAACTGCCTTGAACGGGATAAGCGGCTGGTCTTTTTCATCGCCGTCGACCGCAACGGCTATCTGCCCACCCATAATACCCGCTACTCGCAACCGCTGACCGGCAATCTCGCCGAAGATGCCAAGTGGAACCGCACCAAGCGGATTTTTAATGACCGAACCGGGCTTGCGGCGGCGCGCAATCTCGAGCCTTACCTGCTGCAGCGCTACAGCCGTGATACCGGTGAAGTGATGAGCGACCTGTCGATCCCGATCTTTATTCAGAAACGTCACTGGGGAGCGGTCCGGGTCGGCTATCGCCAGAAATAAATCTTCAATGGAAGCCAACTCAGGAGGATGACGCGTGTTCGATAAGATTAGTGTCAAGGTGGCCGTGCTGGTCAACCTGGTGCTGCTGGTGGTGATCGCCGCCGGCGCCTATTATGTCGTCAAGCAGCAGGGGGAGAGTCTCGAAGATCAGCTGCTGCAGCGGGGCAGGATCGAATCGATGATCGGTGCCAAGCTGATCGGCAAAGTGCTCGAAGAAGCGATCGACAATGGTGTCTTCACCGTCACGGCAGCCTTTGACACCGACTACGTGCTGATCCCCGGCTTCGAGCCGGCGAAGTATCACACCAAGTACGATTTTTATCTGGATAAAGCCATTCTGGCGATGCAGGATGAGTTTCTCAAAGACGAATCGGTGGTCTTCGCCGTGGCTGTCGACCGCAACGGCTATCTGCCGACCCACAATACCCGCTACCAGCAGCCGATTAGCGGCGATCAGCAGCGCGACCTGGTCGGCAACCGCACCAAGCGGATCTTTAACGACCCGATCGGCCTCAAGGCGGCGCAGAATACCGAGCCCGCGTTTCAGCAGGTCTATCATCGCGATACCGGCGAAACCATGTGGGATATCTCCTCGCCGATCTATGTCAAAGGCAAGCACTGGGGCGGATTTCGCATCGGCTTTTCGCTGCAGAAGATCGAAGCCGCCAAGACTGAGTTGAAAAACACCCTGATGGCGATCATGATCGGCATCCTGCTGGTCTCACTGGTGATGGTCTTTGTCGTCGTCAATGGCGCTCTGCGGCCGCTGACTCACTTTACCCGGATTGCCGGCGAGTTGGCCGATGGCAAGGTGGAGCAGAAGATCGAGGTGCGCGGCCGCGATGAAATCGCCCAGCTGGCCGACGTGTTGGAGCGCCTGCGGGTCAGCCTGAAGGCCGCGATGGACCGCTTGAGCAGAAAGTAATACACTGGCGAACGCCGGTTTTTCCTGGCCAGCCGGCGCCGACCGGCTGGCCATTTCCGTTTGTTCGATAGAGATTCAGGAGATAAGAGATGCTCGATTTACTGCGCCAGCGAAGAAGTATCCGCAAATTCACGCCGCAAAAAATTGCCGCGGCGAAAATCGAAACCCTCTGCGAAGCCTTGCTGCGCTCCCCGACCTCGCGCAACCGGCAGCCCTGGCAGTTCGTGCTGGTGGATGATACGCAGACCCTGCAGCAGCTGGCCGGCGCCAAGGCCCACGGCACTTCGTTTTTCGCCACGGCGCCGCTGGCGATTGTGATCGCCGCCGACCCGCAGCTCTGCGATGTCTGGATCGAGGACTGTTCGATCGCGGCGATCATTGCCCAGCTGGCCGCCGAAGAGCTCGGCCTGAAAAGCTGCTGGGCGCAGCTGCGGGAACGTTCCCACGACGAAACTCAGAGCGCCTCTGAGTACGTGCGTGAGCTGGTCGGACTGCCAGCCGGGTTGGAAGTGCCGATAGCGATCGCAATCGGCTACCCGGATGAAGAGAAGGCCGGACACCCAAGAGACGCTTTGCCGGTGGGGAAAGTGCACAGAAACCGATACGGACAGTAAGGCTCAGGGGCAGGGCCGGCGCAGCTCCGCCAGGGCCTGCTGGTAACAGACCCGGTCGGCGGCGGAGAAGCAGCAGAAGATCACCTTCTGCAGAGACGTCTCCTGGCGCAGGAAATCCAGGGTCTCGATCAGGGCGATCCGGCAGGCCTGCTCGATCGGGTAGCCGTAGACGCCGGTACTGATGGACGGGAAGGCGATCGAACTCAAGCCGGCTTCGCTAGCCAGGCGCAGGCTGTTACGGTAGCAGCCGGCGAGCAGCTCCGGCTCCCCCTGCTGGCCGCCGTGCCAGACCGGGCCGACGGTGTGGATCACGTGCCTGGCCGGCAGCTGGTAAGCGGCGGTCAGTTTCGCCTCGCCGGTGGCGCAACCGTTTAAGGCGCGGCACTCTTCGAGCAGCTGCGGCCCGGCGGCGCGGTGGATCGCGCCATCGACCCCGCCACCGCCGAGCAGCTTGGTGTTGGCGGCGTTGACAATGGCATCGACCTCCAGCCGGGTGATGTCATCCTGGATAATCTCGATCTGCGCGGCCATGCTGACCTCCTCGGTTGTTGGAGCATAGGGAAACTATAGCGGAAGCCGGGCAGCTTTTCACAGGCGAAGTGAAGATGGAATTTCCGCATCTGCATGACTGGGATTTGGACGCAGCGGCGGCCATCGCCTTGCAACGGCAGCTGGCCGGGCGCCTCTGCTGCCGTTCCGAGAAGCCGCTGTTGCAGCAGCTGGTCGCCGGGGTCGATGTCTCCTGCCGCTGGCAAAGCGACCGGTTCCATGCCGCGGTGGTGGTTCTCAGCTTCCCGGCCCTGCAGCCGGTCGCCAGCGCCGCCGCCAGTGCCCGCAGCAGTTTTCCCTACATCCCTGGGCTGCTTTCCTTCCGCGAACTGCCGGTGGTTTTGCAGGCGTTTCGTCAGCTGCCGCTTCGACCCGACCTGGTGCTGGTCGATGGACAGGGGATCGCCCATCCGCGCGGTATCGGCCTGGCCAGCCATCTCGGCCTCTGGCTGCAGCTGCCGACCATCGGCTGCGCGAAAAGCCGGCTGTTTGGCCACCACCAACCGGTCGGTGAAACGCGCGGCGCGCGGCAGCCGCTGTTCTCTCCCGAAGGGGAGCAGGTCGGCCAGGTTTTGCGCACCCGCAGCCGGGTCAAGCCGCTGTACGTCTCCCCCGGGCATCTGATCAACAATGAAGAGGCCGTCCGGCTGGTGCTGGCCTGCGGGGCGGGCTACCGGCTGCCCGAACCGACCCGGCTCGCCCATCAGGCGGCCAACGCCCGGCGGCGGGAGCAGGACGGCGGTTAACTTTGAAGGGGTTGCTGGCCCGGCGGCGCGCTGTGCGGCAGGAAGTTCTGAGGCTTCTTCGCCATCCGGGGGTGATAGTGGCGGCTGAGCCGGGCCATGTTCGCCTCCAGGTTGTCGTCGGGAATCCAAGGTGAGAAAACCCGGATGGTTTTGCGTGGATAATCGAGCGCGACCGGCACCAGCGGAATCCGGGCTGCGCAGGCAATGCGGCAGCAACCGGTCTTCCAGGGGGTGACCGGCTTGCGAGTCCCTTCAGGGGATATCCCGAGGAGAAACCCCTTTTGCTTTTCGCTCGCTTCGACGACCTGCTGCAGTAGTCCCGCCGGGTGCGCGCGATCGACCGGAATTCCCCCCAGCATCCGCAGCAGCGATCCGCAGATCCCTCGAAACAACGCTTTCTTGCCCAGCCAGTTGGCGTCCAGGTCGAGAGACAGAGCCGCGGACATGCCGATGATGAAATCCCAATTCGAGGTGTGGGGCGCGACCGCGATGACCGCTTTGCTCAGATCGGGCAAGGCGCCATCGATGCGCCAGCCGAGCAGCCTGAGAACGCGGCTGCCGAGCCAACGTGTCAGTGGCCAGTTGCGTTTCGGGAGCTGAGAGGAAATTGACGTCATAAGGTTAAGTTTAGGTCGTTTGGGGCGGAAATGTCAGCTTCTGCTATTCAGAACCGGTATTTTCTTCCGACCCGGGGTTGATTTTTCATCGCAGCGATGTCAGTCTATGTGGGTAAATGTTCATCGGAATCAAGTCGTTGGCAGCTCGACAGGCTGCCTTTTCTTTTTTTCTCAAGGAGAAATCATGACCGCAGCAAATGGCAAAAAAGTAAAAGTTCACTACACCGGTACCTTTGATGACGGCCAGGTGTTCGACTCCTCGCGTGAAGCTCAGCCGCTTGAGTTTGAGGTCGGCGCTGGTCAGGTGATCCCCGGTTTCGATCAGGCCGTCGTCGGCATGGGAGTCGGCGAGTCGAAGCAGGTGCGGATTCCCGAGGACGAGGCTTATGGCCCCTACAACCCGGAGATGGTTTTCGACGCTGATCACAGCCAGTTCGAAGAGGGGATGAATCCCCAGGTCGGCCAGCAATTCCAAACCCAGATGCAGGACGGGACGCCGATGATGCTGACCGTCAGAGAGGTGTCCGAGGAGAAGGTGGTTCTCGATGCCAATCACCCGATGGCTGGGAAGACTCTCAATTTTGACATCGAAGTGGTCGAAATTGATTAACTAGCGGCTTCATTTTTTCAAAGAAGATGATAGCCACAGGAGACTTCTCCTCTTCTGTGGCTATTTCTGTTTATGGCTGCGCAACGAAAAATAATTCATATCGATATGGACGCCTTTTTTGCCGCGGTTGAGCAGCGCGACAACCCGCAGCTGCGCGGCAAGCCGGTGGTGGTCGGCGGCGACCCCGGCGGGCGCGGAGTGGTGGCAACCTGCAGCTACGAAGCGCGCCGCTTCGGCATCCATTCGGCCATGTCCTGCGCCCGCGCCTACCGGCTCTGCCCGCAGGCGATCTTCGTTCGCCCCCGCTTCGCCGCTTACCGCGAGGTTTCATTGCAGATCCGCGGGATTTTTCAGCAGTATACCGACCTGGTCGAGCCGCTCTCGCTCGATGAGGCCTTTCTCGACGTCAGCGAAAACAAACCGGGCATCCAGTCCGCCACCTGGATCGCCCGGCAGATTCGAGAGAAAATCGCCCAGACGACCAAACTGACCGCTTCGGCCGGCGTCTCCTACAACAAATTTCTCGCCAAGATCGCCTCGGATATCCACAAACCGGACGGCCTGACGGTCATCACCCCACAGCAGGCTGAAGGCTTTATTGCCGAGCTGCCGGTGCGCCGCTTTCATGGCGTCGGCCGGGTCACCGAGCAGCGGATGAGCAGGCTCGGTATCCATACCGGGGCCGAGCTGCGTCAGCGGACATTGGAAGAGCTGCAAAAGTATTTCGGCAAAGCGGGGCGCTATTATTACGACATTGCCCGCGGAATCGATCTGCGTCCGGTGGTGCCGAACCGGGTGCGCAAATCGATCGGCAAAGAGACGACCCTGAGGGAAGATATCGCCGATCCCGGGCAGCTGCTGACCATCCTGGGTGATCTCACAGAAAAAGTCGCCGCCTTGTTGCAGGCCAGGCAGACCAGTGGCCTGACCCTGACCCTGAAGGTCAAGTACGCCGATTTTCAGACCGTGACCCGCAGTGTGACGTGTGATGAGCCGATTGAGCATGCGGAAGAAATGCTGCAGTTGGCGGAAGAGTTGTTGGGTAAGACCGAAGCTGGGGAGCGGGCGGTCAGGCTGTTGGGTATCACGATTTCCGGGTTGACGACCGAGGTTTCTGCAGAGGGGCCATTACAGTTGGAATTGCCATTTGGAGGTCGATAGCAAGCGTCCGGCTAGGTGCTGGATTTTGGGGTTCTCCGGCTATTATCGCCTTTATTTGCCGCTCTTCTGCGACGATAAATTGTTCAAGCTGCCAATCACATACGACCGGTCTTTCACGGCGGGGTCCCAGGGTGTCGGCGGTACTCTGAATTCCTCTGTTGACGTTTGGCATGCAGGCGCCTGTCTGTCAGGCTGTTCTGCCGTTTTTGCCCCTGGTTAAGGGGCTGAGAGAAGTTTATCCAGCTTCCTCAGTTTCGCGGCAATGGCTTGCTCAACGTCCCTCTGGCCGAACATCCAGGTCAGCTGCCCGAGCATCAGGCTGACATCGGCCAGCTCATCGATAACCGCCTGTCTGTCGATCTTTCCGCGTCGGTAGTGCTTCAGGGCGGCGATCAGTTCGGCGCACTCCTCGACCGCTTGATCGTACTGGGCTTCTTCCCCCCATTTGGCGAGCGTTGCCTGATAAATCTGTTCAAGTTCCATAAGTGCAAATCCTGAAGCGGTCGCTAAGGGTTGATATGTTGCGCAATCGGCAAGGTCAGTGCCGCCCGGTTAGACACGAAAAAGAAAAGGCCGCCGAAAGGCAGCCTCTGCGAGTTTGATCTGCGGTTTCAGGCGGTATCCGGCCGTTCTTTCTGCAAAAACAGGGCGAGTTTTTCCTCGACCAGGGTGAGATGCTCCATCATCCGATCGCGCGCGCGCTCCGGGTCGTGATCGGCGATCGCTTCCATGATTTCGCGGTGATGGTTGAGCAGCAGCTCAATGTATCCTTCCTTGGTGTAGAATTCGGTGAGCGCGACCATTATGGTGGTCTGGAAGAGCGACTGGATGGTGTCGAGCACGTGGATCTGCAGAGTGTTGTGGGTGGCAGCGGTGATGGTCAGGTGAAACTGAGCATCGATCTCGGCGTCCCAGCCGCCGCTGGCGGCCTGCTCGACCATGATGGCGTAGAGCTCGCGCAGCCGCTCGATCTCCGACTCTTCGGCGCGTTTGGCGGCCAGGTAAGCCGACCAGGTTTCCAGGCCGATGCGCACTTCGGTCAGGGCGTGCAGCATGCGCGGATCGCGGCGTTCGACCATGTTGGCCAGCGGGTCGGCCATGGTGACATCGGCCAGCGAGCGGACATAGGTGCCGCCACCCTGGCGCGATTCAAGAAAGCCCATCGCTTCCAAGACCATGATCGCTTCGCGCACCGACGGCCGGCTGACCCCGAGGAACGAGGCCAGTTCGCGCTCTGAGGGGATGCGCTGTCCGGGGCGCAGATCGCCGCGGGAAATCAGTTCTTTGATTTGATCAACAATCTCTTCCGAAAGCTTTTTCGGGCGGATCGGTTTAAAGACGGTCGCCATAAATTTTCCTCCATAGCTCTTGGTAAGACCTTTTACCATAGCGGTAGGTGGAAAACAAGAATTGCGCGCGTTTGAAATAACTCTGGGTGAGTTTTCCCGGCAGATCAGCAGGTTAACTAAATGTCACAATCAGGTCAATTCGACAGGCCGGTCAGACCAGTTCGATGATTTTCTATTCGTCCGCCTGATGGCTGCGTTTGAAGCGTTTGAACCAAGCCTTGAATTCCTGCTCTTCGCGCTCCATTTCAAAGGCGTTGACCAGCCCGCGGGCCAGGGAGACGGCCACCGCCCGGTTGCGCAGGTTGAAGGAGTCGCCGACCTTGTCGCAGTGAAACTGTTCCTGGTCGATGCCAAGTTTGTTATAGAGCGAGTTCAGCCGGCTCTGGACGCCCCGTCGCGAGAGGTAGCGGCGCTGCGCGATCAGGTTGTCGGTCAGGCCGAGGGAGATGTCGAGCAGCGCCTCGTATTCGATGTCGGACAGAGCGGTCAGGCTGTGGCCGGCGCGTCCTTGCACCTTGCGCACCTCAGGGTCGATCCAGCACTGTTCGTCGAGCAGTACGGTACGGATCGCCGAGGCGATCTTCTCCCGCGGACAGGACTTGAGGATGTAGCCGTAAACCGTCTCCGGCGGCACCACCTTGGCCAGCGAACGGACGTACATTTCGTCTTTGAACTGGCTCCAGAAAACGATCCGGGCCTGCGGCTGCTTTTCCCACAGGCTGCGCGCGAAATCGATGCCGTTCATTTCCGGCATCTGGATATCGCTGATCACCAGCGGGTCGGATCTCTCCAGTCCCATCTGCAGGGCAACCCGGCCGTTGGGGGCGTGGGTGATTCGCACCTCTTCATCCCAGTCTTCAAGCAGGGTCTCAAGAAACTCGAAATCTTTCGGGTTGTCTTCAGCAATCAAAATGTCAAGCGGTGCCATCGGTAACCTCCGGGATGTTAACGAACCTCAGGGCAAGGGCAGTGTCAGCTCAAAGCGGGTGCCGCTGGAAAAGCGGGAGCTGCGCCAGCCGACTTCCGCGCCGATCGACCTGGCGCGTTCGCGAATATTATTCAGCCCGCGACCCTGTTCAGCTGGGCGGTCTGTGGCGAGGCCGCGGCCATTGTCTTCGACCGCCAGGACCAGCAGCTTCTCCCGCAGCTCCAGATTCACCTCGTAACGGCTGGCCTCGGCGTGCTTGATGACGTTCTGGATCGCCTCGATGGCAATCCGGTAAAGGGCCAGCTGTTGATTGCGGTCGAGGCTCAGTTCGCTGGTGCGCGGGTCGATGTAAAGATGATAAAGCGGCAGCTCGGTGCTGCTGCAATGGCGATCGAGGTGGGCTTCGATCGCCGCGCCGAGGCCGAGAATATCGAGAGTCTGCGGGTGCAGGTTGTTCATGATGTCGCGCAGATTGGTGATGGCGCGGTTCAGATCCTGCTCCAGTTCGCCGGCCCGCCGGCTGTGTTCCTGATCCTTGCTTTTGGCCGTCAGGGCTTGCAGGCCGCGCAGCACGCCGGAGAGATCGGCCAGGGTCTGGTCATGCAGGTCCATGGCGATCCGGCGGCGTTCCTCTTCGGCGCCCTCGAGAAGTTTTTCGGTGCCGACCACCTTGATCAGCCGTTTGGTCATCCGGTTGATCGAAACCGCCAGGGCGTCGAGCTCGTCGCGGATATTGTCCGGGGCCGGCGGCAGATCGAGTTCGCCACCGGCGATCCGGCCGGCGTTGTCGGAGAGCAGCTGAATGCGGGCGAGAATCCGGCGACCGAAATAAAGCGACAGGACGATGCCGAGCAGGATCGCCAGAGCGAGGACCAGCACGGTCACAAGGGCCGTCTGTTCAACCAGATGGTTGATATCCTGGCTTTGGTTGTGGCGCAGCTTGTTGCGGTAGATCTGGGTGATGTTCGACAGTGCCGAGAGCTGCGAGCGGAACCGGGAAAACAATTCATTCGTGTTCTCCGGCTCCAGGCTGCTGGCCGGATTGATGTCGGCGGCCAGTTGCCGTAATTGCTCGATTTCACCAGATTTGTGCAGCGGGCCGAAGGGTTCGATCCGCTCGATGGCGGCGGTCAGGCGATCGTAGAGGTCGGCCAGCAGGGCCAGTTCCTCATTGTTGGCCATGCCGGTGAACTGCAGGGTGCGGACAATGACATGCAGGCGGCGTGCGGCCATGTCCGCTTCCGCCAGGGCGACAAAGGTGGTGCCGATCGCCTTGGCTTCCTGGCGCTTACTGGAAAGATCCCAGTAGGTGTAGCACAGAAAAGCCAGCAGCAGTGACAGCAGCAGCAGGACGGTTGCCGGGGCCAGCAGGACCTGGTGTTTGACGGTAATTCGCATGCAGGCAACTTAGCATGTTCTATAGTTTATTGCACTGTGCTAATACGCATCGCAGACATGCATTCTTGCCCCGCTTTCAACGCATTTTACGGTGCAGCTGGCGGAAGGCGTTGGTCCCGGATGACGAGGCGGTATCGACGAGCATCGATTCAGAGTAACTGTTTCCCGGCCGATCTGCTCTTTGCCTATCGGCGCTCCGGGCAGCAGCGGTTCCAGGTCAGCGATCAGTTCAAGAAAGTTGAGTTTCGGGCGATCGCTTGCTGAGGAAGTTGCGAAAAGCTGGTCAGGCGGGCAATAAAATGCCCCGAAGACCTGGAGGGGGGGGAGGCCTTCGGGGCGCGAAACCTCCGAAGAAGTTTCTTGAAATTTTTATAACTCATTTGTCTTGGAAATGGAAGGGAAAAAATTACTCGGATTCCTTCTTCTGTTGCTCGCTGTGGAGATGCGTCAGCGGCAACGTGACGGTGAACTTGCTCCCCTGGCCGGGAATCGAGCTGGCCTGGATGCTGCCGCCGTGGGCGTCAACGATCCATTTGGCAATCGACAGGCCCAATCCGGATCCGCCGTCGCCGCGATTACGGGTTTTGTCGATCCGATAAAAACGATCGAAGATATGCTCAAGGTGCGCCTGGTCAATGCCGATCCCGGAATCTTCGACGCTGATCTGTGCCGAACCGCCCTTGTGGGTCCAGCTGATGCCGACCCTGCCACCTTCCGGGGTGTACTTGATGGCATTGCTGAGCAGATTCAGGAACAGCTGGCGCAAGCGCAGGCCATCGGCGAACAGGCTGACCTGGGCGTTGCTGGCCTGCAGCTCGACCTGGATCTGCTTTTCAGTACCGAGGATCTGCGCCTGGTGGAACAGTTCGTCCAGCAGACTGCCCAGATTAAGGGCTTCCATCCGCAAGGGAACTTCCCCCAGTTCGCTTTTGGAGAGCAGCAGCAGATCCTCAATCAGATGGCTCATGCGGCTGATCTCTTCCAGGTTGTTGCTCAGAACCTTCTGCAGCTCAGCCTTGTCTTTGTCCTTGCACAGCGCCAGTTCGGTTTCACCGCGCAGAATCGTCAGGGGGGTGCGCAGCTCGTGGGTGACATCGGCGGAAAACTGTCGGGCCTGTTGGACGCTGCGGTTGAGGCGTTCGGTCAGCCGGTTGTAGCTTTCAGCGAGCAGGTGCAGCTCTGCCGGTGATGATTGCGGCAGCAGGTAGGGCCGATGCGGCTCATCATCGTTGCTCTGATTGATCTGAGCTGCCATTTGTTTGAGCGGGTTGAGAAGTTTGCTGAGCAGAACCCACTGCAGAACGATAAAGCAGACCAGGGTCATGGCGGTCACTGTTGCGAGCAGCAGCGAAAACAGAAACAATCTTTCCCGCAGGTCTTTTAGGGGGCTGGCGAGCTGCAGCTGCAGGATCACCTTGCCGTCGCGGATCACCGGGTAGGTCAGTTGGCGCAGCTGGGTTCCGGCAACCTGGAGTGACTCATAGGCGTTTCGGCCGTCCAGAGTTGCCGACTGGGTCTGATCGGCCAGTTGCAGCAACTGAATGTGCGGGTGGCTGTTGCTGCACAGGTGCCTGCCCTCCGCTGTGTACAAAGAGATCGCCAGTTGTCCGCCCTGGCGCAGCGAAAGCTGGTTGAGCGTCTGGCAGTAGGTCTGCTGCTCTGAGGCGTCCGGAGCGATGCCGTTGTAGAGGCAGACGAAATCTCTGGCGGTTGAGAGGAGTTCGGCGTCCAGACGTTCGAGGAGCTGCCGCTCTTGAGTGTAATACCAAAAAAACCCGCCACCACCCAGGACCAATGTCAAAAAACAGAGGCTCCAGAGGATGAGGCGGGTTTTAAGGCTCAGGCCTGTTGGCAATTAATCTGACTCCTTGAGCACATAGCCGACGCCGCGGACCGTGTGGATCAGCTTTTTATCGAAGTCGCGATCGATCTTCTTGCGCAGGTAATTGACATACACGTCGATAATATTGGTAAAGGAATCAAAGGTGTAATCCCAGACGTGTTCGGCAATCATGGTGCGGGTCAGGACCTGGTTCGGATTGCGCATGAAATATTCGAGCAGTGCGTACTCCTTGGCGGTCAGGTCAATATCCTTGTTGTCGCGCCAGACTTTGTGGCCGACCGGGTCGAGGCGCAGGTCGGCAAAATAGAGCTCGGCGCCACGATCTTGCGAACCGCGTCTGATCAGTGCTCTGACCCGGGCCACCAGTTCGGCGAAGGCGAACGGTTTGGTCAGATAATCGTCACTGCCGATATCCAGACCGGAAACGATATCGTCCACCGTATCCTTGGCGGTCAGGCAGAGGATCGGGCAGGCGATATTTTTCTGGCGGATTTCCCTGATGGCGCTCAAGCCGTCTTTTTTCGGCAGCATGACATCCATCAGGATCAGGTCATAGGTAGCATTCTCCGCCATGTAAACACCTTCTTCACCATCGTAGGCGACATCAACGGCAAATTCTTCTTCTTCCAGGCCTCGCTTGATAAAGCTGGCAACCTTCTTTTCATCTTCTACGACCAGGATGCGCATTCAGTGTCTCCTTTGCTGCGGAATGTCGAGGCTGCAACAGCCCTGCAATTTAAAAGTTACGTGTTCAAAATTCATGATCGAACGCTGAATTAATTGCGAAGATCTATGTGTAATTTCCTGTTTTTTCTATATAAAACAATAGTTTTTGCGGCATTTATAGCTTATGCTCATGAAAACATTAGTTAACTCTAGCAGAGACTTATTAACTCTGCAAGAGGATAATTAAAAAAATTTATTATCTACTTGCTGTCCAATGCCGCCTGTGGCATCACTTATACATTGAGTGTAAGCCATTCTTTCATTGGCTGGTGCTTAGAATACAGCCAGAATTTGGCAGTGCTGTCAACTGTTTTGTGCCGATTCTCTGTTGCATTCCGTTGACTTAGTCTGCTAATTAAGGAAAACATGCAAAGTAGCTGGATTCTTATAGAACTGACCGTGCCTGGTTCCGCCGTCGATCTGGTCTGTGCTCTAATGGCGGAACTGGGGTGCCAGGGGACCGTGGTTGAAGAGCGCAAGCTCGATACGTTCGTTGCGCCGCAGTCCGACCTGGAACCTGCCACCCCCTATCGGCTCAAGGCCTATTTCGCCGAAACGGAGAATGCACAAATCTTGCCCGCGGAGATCGCCCGGACCCTGCATCAGCTTCCGGATCTGGCCGCTCTCGACCTGCAGTTGAGTGGCGCGCAAGCAGTCCGGATTGAGGATTGGGCGGAAAATTGGAAGCAGCATTTTTCCTGTATGAAAATCGGCTCGCGTCTGATCGTCCGGCCCAGCTGGGAAGCTTACCAGCCTGCCGCTGACGAGGTCGTGATCGAGGTCGATCCGGGAATGGCTTTCGGCACCGGCACCCACGGCACCACCTTGCTCTGCCTGGAAGTCATCGCCGAATTGCTGGAACGCCCCGACCCCCCGCAGAGTTTGTTCGATGTCGGCACCGGCTCAGGAATTCTCGCTCTCGGGGCCGCGGCCCTCGGTTGCCGGACCATCCTGGCGAACGATATCGACCCTGACGCCTGTCGGGTCGCCCGGGAAAATGCTGAAAAAAACGGTTTTGCCGAGTCGATCCGCATTAGCGCTCTGCCGCTCGAGGAGCTGGATGGAAAATTCGATCTGGTGGTTGCCAATATCCTCGCCGAAGAGAACCTGCGCCTCAGGCACGAGTTGCTCAAGCACCTCAACCCGGGCGGCTGGTTGGTGCTTTCCGGAATTCTGCAGGAGAAGGAGGCGCTGGTTCGCGAAGGTTTCAGCGCGCTGCCCCTGCAGGCCTTTCCAACCCGTACCCAGGATGACTGGGTCTGCCTGATTTATCGGCGGATCTGATGGCATGCGCCGCTTCATTCTGCCTGATACGGTTTTTCTACCGGACCAGCCGATCGTCTTGCCGGCTGAATTGGTCAAGCATCTGCGGACCGTGCTGCGACTGCAGCCGGGAGCCGAAATCGAGCTGTGCAACGGCTGCGGGGTGGTGGCGCAGGCGAGGATTCTGGCGCTCGATGCCAAGGGCGGTTCGGCAACTATTGGCGTGATAAAAAAGGTGCCTGCTTCGGCTATCCCCTTAAGTCTGATCCAGGGCCTGCCGAAAGGGGAGAAGATAGAGCTGGTATTGCAGAAAGGGACCGAGCTGGGTGCCGAACAGTTCGTGTTGACCCCCATGGAACGCAGCGTCGGGCAGCTGAAAGCGCAGCGTAAGGCCGGCCGGCAGGAGCGCTGGCGGAAGATCGTGTCTGAAGCGGCCCGGCAATCGGGGCAGCCCTTTCTGCCGCAGCTGGAGCTGGCCGATAACTTCTCCCACGCCCTCGAGCTGGTCGAGGCCGATCTTAAGCTGATGCTCTGGGAAGAAGCCGCCGTGCCGCTGCCACAGCTGCTGCCCGCTGAACCGCCGCAACGGATCGCGGTGGTTGTCGGTCCCGAGGGCGGACTGACCCGGAGAGAAGCGCAGCAGGCAGGTGACGCCGGCTATCAGCCCGTGCGTCTGGGGCCGAGAATTTTACGCACCGAAACCGCCGGACTTGCGATTATTACAATTTTACAATATCTTTATGGAGATTTAACCATCGGTCAGCTTGACAGCGATGCTGTTTTTCAGGAAAGGGATGAGTCATGAGATGCCCAAAGTGCGGCTACAACAGTTTTGACTATCTTGATAGCTGCAAAAAGTGCGGCAAGGATCTGGTTGAGTTCAAAGATCGTTACAGTATCCGTAGCGTTCTGTTCCCCGGCCAGATGCGGCCAACTGTCGCGGGTGCTGCTGAGGCGGTCGCTGAGAGCAGTGCCGCCGACGCTGCGGTCGCTGCCGCTGCGACGGCGGCCACGGCCGCGGCTGCTGTGGCAACGGCAGGTGCCGCAGCTGAAGAGGTCGCCGATATGGACGACTTCACCGAGGCGACGGAGACCGCCGGCAGCGAAGCGGATGATTTCGGCTTCGATTTCATGGGCGACAGCGCTGAAGAGGAAGACCTGTCCTTTGATGAGCTGTTCGAGGATGCACCAGCCGATGAGGATGTCGAAGAGACTCTCCCTTCGCCTGAGGAGGAAGCTGCCGCTGCAGCCACCGAATCTGCCGACGACCCGGCAGCACCGGCCGATTTCGCATTTGCCGATGAAGCAGAAGCGGACGACGACGAAGCTGCGGAGACCGAACTTGACAGCGATTTCGGCTTTGCTGTCGACACTGCCGAGACCGAGCAGACGGCAGAGCTTGAGTCGTTGGACGAGGGTGAGCCTGGCGACGAGCCGAGCGAAGATGCATTCGAACTGCCGCCTGCCGATGAAGAAGAGAGTGATTTCAGCCCGGATCAGGTCGATTTCGAAGAGACTGATGACGAGGATGGAATGGGGACCAAGGAGGACCCCAAAGACCCTTTTGAATTACCGGAGTCACTTCAGAATGAAGTGGCTCCGGAGCCAGTATCAGAGCCCGTTGCGGCTGATGACGTTCTGCCTGTTACGGACCAAGAGCCTGATCTGCTGTTACATGCAGAAGAGCCGCTGGCGGCAGATCAGCTTGAGTCCCAGTTCTTTGATTCCTCTGCCGAGCTCAGTGTCGAGGCTGTTGAGGAGTCGACTTTGCTGGAGGACCTGGAAGAGAGTCTTCCTGCAGCTGAAGCGCAGCTCAGTGCCATTCCCCATCCAGAAGAACCTGAAGCGCCTGAAAAGACTGCCGGGACAGAGAGCCCGATTGCCGCAAGCGAAGCCGATTCGTTCGCCGCCGGAGGTGAAGACTCTTTCGCTGTGCCTGAAGAACAGATTGTTGCCGCCGGCGCTGCGGCAGTGATTGCGACTGCAGCAAGCAGCGCCGAGGAGGGGCTCGAACCGACCATTGCCGTCGCCGGAGAGTCATTACCGGAGCCTGATCCATCGTTGCCACCACTCGGCGGCCGGGTTCTGGCCTTTGCCTGTGATCTGCTGCTGCTGGTGACCGTCGGCTTCTGTTTTATGGTTGCGGCCGAGATGGCGATGGCCGAAGCCGGTGCCGGTCTTTTCCCCACGTTGGAAACCCTGGTCGACCTGTCCGTGCCATACTTTCTGGTGCTGTTTTTTCTCGCCTTCGGCTATTTCACCCTGTTCCATTTTCTTGCCGGGCAGACCCCGGGGAAAATGCTCGCCAGGCTGCGGGTTGAAACTCTTGAGGGCGAGCCGCTGGTCTTCTCACAGGCGTTTTTACGCAGTGTCGGCGGCCTTCTGCAACTGCTGCCGGCAGGGCTTGGCTATCTGGCGATCCTGCAAAGCAAGGAACGGCGCGGCTGGAACGACCGATTGGCCGGCACCCGGCTGATTCGGCTCAATGAACAGGCTGATGAAGCGTAAGTCAGGTTGATAAAAATACAGGGATCAGGCACCGCCCCCGATCTGGACAAAGATCGGGGGCGGTGTTTTTTTCAGCCGATGCGCAGCGTGATAAAGCTGGGCAGGTCGGGGCAGCGGATGAAGTCGTTGTGTTCCAGCTCCCAGCCGATCGTCGAGGTCGGGGTGGGGCCGTAGTTGTGGCCCGGATAGACCCGGGTTTCGGCCGGCAGTTGTTTTAACCGCAGCAGGCTGTTGTAGAGGTCTTCGACATTGCTGCCCGGCAGGTCGGCCCGACCGCAGCGGCTGACGAACAGGGTGTCGCCGGTGATGATCGAGGCGCCGGTCTTAAAGACCACCGAACCAGGGGTATGACCGGGAGTGTGCAGCACCTCCAGCTCCCCCAGGCCAAGGCTGATTCTGCTGCCGTCCTGCAGCTGAATGTCGGGCTGCGGCAGGTCGGCCGGGTGGGCTGCCAGCTTGACACCGGGCAGGGCGAGAATCTGCGGATTACCGGCAATGTGGTCCTGGTGGCCGTGGGTGTTGAGGAGCAGTTTCAGAGTGACACCGCGCCGCTGCGCTTCCTCAATCAGCAGTTCCGGGCGCTGCGACGGATCAACCGCCGCGCCTTCACCGGTCTCCGGGCAGTAGACCAGGTAGGAGTAGTTATCCATCTGGCTGGCATCGATCTGAATGATCTCTAGCGCTCCCATTCGTACACCTGCGGTTCTTCGTTGCCGATCAGACGGATCTCCCCCTCAATCACCTTGAAGCGGTCACCGGTGCTGCGCACCACCCACTCATCCCCCTCTTCCGGGGGCAGGGGGAATTCGCGGCTGCCGAGGTAAACGTCGTCATTGTCGATCATCGCCCACCAGTCGAGGGCACCGGTCTGCCAGAGTTTGGTTTTCAAGTTAAAGGCCATCAAAGAATCTCCGTAAATTCAGTTGTGAGCAATCCTGTCGCTGTTTATAGTAACAGACAGCAAAGGTCAACAACAACCGACCGAAAAGGATGGTTATGAGATTTACCAAGATGCATGGCGCGGGAAACGATTACGTCTACATCAACGGTTTTGTCGAGCAGGTTGGTGACCCGGCCCGGCTGGCGCAGCAGCTGAGTAACCGCAACTTCGGCATCGGTTCCGACGGGCTGATCCTGATTCTGCCCTCTGCGCAGGCCGATGTGCGGATGCGCATGTTTAACGCCGACGGCAGCGAGGCGGAGATGTGCGGCAACGGTATTCGCTGCGTTGCCAAGTACGCCTATGATCACGGGCTGGTCGACCGGTTGCGGATCTCTGTCGAAACCGGCAACGGGGTGTTGCCGTTGGAGCTGTTCGCAGGCGAGTCCGGTCGGATCGAACAGGTTCGGGTCAATATGGGAGTGCCGAAGCTGACCCGGGCGGATCTGCCGATGGTCGGTCCGGCCGAGCAGCAGGTCCTCTCTGTCCCGCTGATCCTCGATTACGATAGCTTTGAGATCTCCTGTGTCTCCATGGGGAATCCGCATTGCGTGATCTTTGTCGAGGACGTGGAGAGCTTCCCGGTCGCCAAGATCGGACCTTTGATCGAAATGCACCCCTGGTTTCCTCGGCGCATCAACGTTGAGTTCGTTCAGGTGCTCAGCCCGACCGAAGTCATTCAGCGCACCTGGGAGCGTGGCGCGGGGGAGACTCTGGCTTGCGGAACCGGTGCTTCCGCGGTCTGTGTCGCCGGGGTGCTGACCGGCCGCACCGAGCGTAAAATTGTCAATCACCTGCGTGGCGGCGATCTCGAGCTGGAATGGCTCGCGGACGGGCCGGTGATGATGACCGGCCCGGCGGTTGAAGTTTTCAGCGGCGAATTCGCCCCGCAGTGAGGATGGCAAAATGAAAGCGGTTCTTTTCGACCTGGATAATACCCTCTACCCGCCCGAGCGTGACCTGTTCTCGCTGATCGATGTGCGCATCAACCGTTACATGGAAGAGGTGGTGTTTATCGCTTCGACCGAGGTCGATGGCCTGCGGCGGCGCTATTGGAAAGATTACGGGGCGACTCTGCAGGGGTTGATCCGCCACCACGGCGTCAATCCGGAAGACTATCTCGATTACGTGCATAATGTCGATGTCGGCAGTCGCCTGGAGAGGGATCTCGAGTTGCGTCAGACCCTCGAGGGTCTGGAGGTTCCCTGCTACGTTTTTACCAATGGCTCGCGCTGCCATGTCGACCGGGTGGTCGGCTCGCTCGGGCTCGACGGCCTGTTTGCCGACGTGTTCGATATCCGCATTGCCAACTATCAACCGAAGCCGAACCCCGATCCCTATCGAGGCGTTCTGGACAAGCTCTGCTTGGCAGGGAAGCAGTGCGTGATGGTCGAAGACCAGCCGCTTAACCTGAAGACCGCCAAGGAGTTCGGCATGAAGACCGTGCTGGTCGGTCCTCCTGGGGTGCGCAGCCCAGAGCACTGCTACATCGACGCCCATCTGGCGCGACCTGCGGAGATCGGGCCGCTGCTGCGCGGTTGGCACGCGGCGGTCTGATGGATCAAGTAAAGAGCAGTGCGCTGCTGCTTGGTGCCCATGTCTCGATTGCCGGCGGAGTCGAGCAGGCCTTTGCCCGCGCGGAAGCGATCGCTGCAACGGCGATTCAGATCTTCACCCGCAACGCCAGCCGCTGGCAGGCCAAGCCACTGACCCAAGAAACCATCAGCGCCTTTCATGCTGCCCGGCAGCAGAGTCCGGTGCAGTACGTTGCCGTTCACGACAGCTACCTGATCAACCTGGCCAGTCCGGATGAGAGGCTGCGCAGCAAGTCGATCGCGGCCTTTCTCGACGAAATGCAGCGTTGCGCCCAGCTCGGCATCGAGGATCTGGTCATGCACCCAGGCGCCCATGTGGGGCAGGGCAGCGCGGCGGGGCTGAAAACGCTGGTCGGGAGTTTTCGCAGCATCTTTGCCGCAGCACCCGAGCAGGTTCGAGTGCTGGTCGAGAACACGGCCGGCCAGGGCAGCTGCCTCGGTGCCCGTTTCGAAGAGCTTGCGGAAATTTTCTCCCGCTTGCCGCAGGGTAACTTCGGCGTCTGTTTCGACAGCTGCCACGCCTTTGCCGCCGGCTACGACCTGGCGACCGCCGAGGGATACGCCGCGACCATGGCCGAATTCGAGCGGCTGATCGGCCTGAAACAGCTGCGGCTCTTCCATCTCAATGACAGCAAGAAGCCGCTCGGCGCTCGGGTCGACCGGCATGATCATGTCGGCAAGGGAAAAATCGGCCCGGCCGGCTTCCTGGCGCTGATGCGCGATCCGCGCTTTGCCGCGCTGCCGAAGATTATCGAAACCCCGGGTGGTGAGAACCATTGCCATGACCTGGAAAACCTGGCCTTCCTGCGGGGACTGGTCGATGCCTAAAGACGAGGTACAATAAATAGATGAGGGCCGTTGTGCAGCGGGTCAGCCGCGCAGCTGTCAGGGTTGCTGCAGAGCAGATCTCACGCATCGATCAGGGGCTGCTGATCCTGCTCGGGGTCGAGCAGGGGGACGATCAGGCGGCGGCTGATTACCTGGCCGACAAGGTCGCCGGTCTGCGGATCTTCGAAGATCCGCAGGGGAAGATGAACCTCTCGGTAGCCGATATCGCCGGCGAGCTGCTGGTGGTTTCACAGTTCACCCTGCTGGCCGACTGTCGCAAGGGACGTCGGCCCGGATTCTCCAACGCTGCCCGGCCGGAGCAGGCCGAGCCGCTCTGCGACTATTTTGTCAGCCAGCTGCAGGGCCGGGGCCTGAGGGTGCAGACCGGTCGCTTTCAAGCCGAGATGGCGGTCGAGCTGGTCAATGATGGCCCGGTGACGATCCTGCTCGACAGCCGGCGGCAGTTCTAACCGATGGGAGAGAAGCATGCGGATTTTGCTCTTATTGCTCAGCGGCAGCCTGCTGCTGGTTCAGCTTGCGGCCGGCCAGAATTACTCCTGCCGCGATGACCAGGGGAAGCTGCATTTTACCGACAATCTGACCAACCTGCCCCCGGAGTGCCTGACGAAAGCGAAAAAGCTCGAACCGCGGCCGACAGAAAATCTGAACTTTGTCCCTGCCGCCCCGCCCCCGCCGGTCAGCCGCTCCGAGATCGATCAGCAGGTCCGTGAGGTCGAACAACAACAGGCGCAAAAGCAACGCCTAGCTGAGCAGATGGAGCGGCGGGCGCAAGGATTACACGACCAGTACCAGCAGGCGCTGCGCAGCAAGCGGCAGGCGCTGCGGAGCTGGAACTACAGTTCGCGGGAAACGATAAAACAGGCGGATCAGGAGATTCAACAGGCGCGGGAGGGGAAGCAGCAGCTGCTCGATGAATTGCCCCGGGCCAGCATCGACAGCGATAAAAAGCAGCAGATCAGGACGATTCTCAGCCAGATTGACGATCAATAAATCAACAGGCCCCCATGCCTGATACGACATGGGGGCCTGTTGGTCATTCGAACCGACGTGGACGCTTAAAGCGCTTTTTGCAACAAACTTTCCAGCTGGTTCTTCGGCACAGCGCCGACCAGCTGGTCGACAATCTGGCCATCTTTGAAGAGAATCATGGTCGGTATTCCGCGGACGCCGAACTGTCCCGGGGTGGCCGGGTTCTCGTCTACATTGACCTTGCCGACCTTGACTTTGCCTTCGTACTCGCCAGCCAGTTGATCAATGACCGGTGAAATCGCTTTGCAGGGGGCGCACCAGGTGGCCCAGAAATCGACCAGGACCGGAGTCGCTGACTGCAGGACCTCTGCATCGAAATTGTCATCGGTAAATTCTACAACGTTGTCACCTGCCATGAGGTTCTCCTTTTATTCGCGTTGGCGGGGATTGGATTATTAATGATTGCAATTGCCCTCAAATATAAATGACCTGTCAAAAAAATCAAGGAGCAATGCACCCTGTCTGCAGTTGCTTGACAGACTCTTAATGGCCTCTTATGATGCCGGGACCGGGCGCTTTTTTGTGCGCGGGCATGATAGTCTGATCGGAGGAGCCATGAATCAGCGTGTCGCTGCAGCAACTGAGCAGGCGATCGAGCAGTTCCAACAACTCGCACAACAAGGCGAGCAGCTGGCCCGGCTGGCCAGCCGGGTAGGTGGGATTTTTGCGGCCGGCGGGCAATTGCTGATTGCCGGCCAGGGCGCGACCCAGCCGCTGGCGCAATTATTGGCCGGCCAGTTCACCTTTCGCCTCGGCTTCGACCGTCCCGCTCTGCCGGCCCTGGCGCTCGGCAGCGACCCGGTACTGGACGCGCTGATGGTGGATGATGCCCATGAAAGTCGCCTGGTACGCCACTACCGGGCTTTGAACTCTGAGCAGCACCTGTTGCTGGTGCTCGCGACCGGTCGGGCCGATGCAGGCCTGCGACAGTTGCTGGACGAGGTGGCGGATGCCGGACAGCCGATCGCGCTGTTTGCGCCTGATGGCACTGCCGACCCGCTATATCGCGACGGGATCGAGGCTTGCCTGAAGCTGGGCAGCAGCCGATTGGCGCGCAACCTGGAGCTGACCATGTTCGCCGGCCACCTGCTCTGCGAGCTGGTTGAAGCCGAGCTGTTCGGCGTCTAGAGCAGGGCAAATGGGCGGATCTGAAGGTAATTTCCCCTACCCGGTGTTTGTCGACCTGAGCCGGCGCCTGGTACTGGTCGTTGGCGGCGGGAGCGTAGGTCAGCGCAAACTGGCAGGGCTGTTGCAGTCCGGAGCACGGGTGCGGCTGGTCGATCCGCAGATTGACGCGGAGGATTTTCCCGACCCGGCGATCGAGGTGGTCGCGCGAAACTATCGCCGCGAGGATCTGGATGGTGCGTTTCTCGCATTCGCCTGCACCAGTTCGTCACAGGTCAATGCACAGCTTCTGAACGATGCCAGGCAGCTTGGTGTTCTCTGCAGCAGCGCCCAGGGTGCTGCGGGTGACTTTGTTCTGCCGGCCAAACTGCAGCGTGGCCAGTTGAGCCTGGCGGTTTCCACCAACGGCCGCAGCCCGGCCCTGGCGGCGGTGATCCGTGATCAACTGGCCGAACAGGTGACCGACAGCTGGGAAATCGGGCTGGAGATCGTCGCCGCGGTGCGGCGAAACTGGTTGACTGATCCAACAACGACTAAATATAATCAACAGGTTTTGCGCAGTTTCTGGCAGGAGCTGCTGCCGTTGCTGGGCGTCGGCAACTTCGGCGCGGTCGACGGGCTGTTGCAGCGAACCTTTGGTGACCAATATACGCTGGATGCTCTGCAGATCCAGCGACCGGAAGGACAATCATGAGCACGATGACACTGCTGTTTACCCTGACGCTGCTCGTTTATCTGTCGGCCACCGTGCTCTATCTGGTCGATATGATCGGCAAGCGCCGCGTTGCCGGTCGCATCGGTCGCTGGGTGCTGGTCGCCGGCGTTCTGCTGCACGCCGGCAGCTTTGCCGTGCGCCACGCGACGGCCGGCGGTACCCCGGTCACCAGCCTGCATGAATCGCTCTCGTTTTTCGCCTGGTGCCTGGTGCTGCTGTTTCTGCTGCTCGATCTGCGTTTCCGTCTGGCGGTGATGGGCGCCTTTGCCAGTCCGCTGGCGACGCTGCTGATGATCGGCAGCGCCCTGAGCCCGAACGTGGTCGTCGAGCTCAACCCGATGCTGAAGACCTGGCTGTTTCCGGTGCATATCACCTGCGCCTTTCTCGGCAACGCCGCTTTTGCGCTCTCCTTCGGCGCCGGGGTGATGTACCTGATTCAGGACCGGATGCTGAAAAGCAAACGCTTCACCGGTATCTATCAGCGGCTGCCGTCGCTCGACACCCTCGACAAGGTCAATTACACCTGCTTGAGCGTCGGTTTCCCGCTGCTGACCCTCGGGATCATCAGCGGGGCCTTCTGGGGTAATACCGTCTGGGGCAGCTACTGGAGCTGGGATCCCAAGGAAACCTGGGCGCTGATCACCTGGTTTCTCTACGCGGCGCTGCTGCATGGCCGTTTGACGATCGGCTGGAGCGGCCGCAAGGCGGCGATCTTCGCCATCATCGGTTTTATCTTCCTGCTGTTTACCTTTCTCGGTGTCAACCTGTTGTTAGGCGGTCAGCATACCTTCAAGGCCTTTGCCCTGATTTAACGGAGCCGGACAGACCGAACTATGAATATTCTTGTCGTGGGGCTCAGTCATAAGACGGCTCCAGTCGAAATCCGAGAAAAGGTCGCTTTCGCTCCCACCGAGATGGAAGCGCCGCTCCAGCAGATGCTGGCCCTGCCGTCGGTCTCCGAAGCGGTTATCGTGTCCACCTGCAACCGGGTCGAGCTGTACGCGACCAGCCGCAATGTCGATGCGGCGATCACCGAGCTCAAGCAGTTCCTGGCGGCCTATCATCAGCTGCGGCTGAGCGATCTCGAGCAGCACCTCTATTCCTACGAAGGGGCCGAAGCGATCCGCCACGTCTTGCGCGTGTCCGCCAGCCTCGATTCGATGGTGATCGGCGAGCCGCAGATCCTCGGGCAGATCAAGACCGCCTACGGTTATGCCTGCGAGTACAAGACCGCCGGGCTGATCCTCAACCGTTTTTTGCACAAGGCCTTCTCCGTCGCCAAGCGGGTGCGTACCGAAACCGCCATCGCCAGCAGCGCCGTTTCGGTCTCCTTTGCCGCGGTCGAACTGGCACGCAAGATCTTCGATACCCTCGAAGACAAGACCGTCATGCTGATCGGCGCCGGCGAGATGTGCGAGCTGGCCGCGCGCCACTTCGTCAACAACGGCGTCGCCAAGGTGCTGGTCACCAACCGGACCTTCTCTCGCGCCGAGAAGCTGGCCGATGAATTCGACGGCACCGCGGTCTCCTTCGAAAACTTCCGCGAGCAGCTGCACCGGGTCGACATCGTCCTCTCCTCGACCGGGGCGCCCGATTACGTGCTCGAGGCCAAGAAGCTCAAAGAGGTCTGCAAGCTGCGCCGTCACAAGCCGATGTTCCTGATTGACATCGCCGTGCCGCGCGACATCGACCCGCTGGCCAACAAGCTTGACGGCATCTACCTCTACGATGTCGACGACCTGCAGGGGGTGGTGCAGGCCAACCTCAAGGAGCGGCATAAGGAAGCGGCCAAGGCGGAAGAGATCATCGACGAGGAGATCGCGCAGTTCCAGCGCTGGATGGCGACCCTTGAGGTCAAGCCGACCATCGTCGCCCTGCGCCAGCAGCTCGACCGGGTGCGCAAGGCCGAACTGGAAAAGACCTTCTCCAGCCTCAATGGGCTGGGGAAAAAGGAGCGCAAAGCGGTCGAGGCGATGACCAATGCCATCGTCAACAAGATCCTCCATCACCCGACCAATATTCTCAAACAAGCCCAGAACGGCAGCGACGGCGATCTCTATATCGACGCCGTGCGTACGCTGTTCGATTTGCCCGATACGACTGAAAAGCTGCAACAGGCGGCTGATTCGGACGACGCATAAAAGGAGTTTTCAGCATGGCAAAACAAACCCTTCGCATCGGTACCCGGGCCAGCGCCCTGGCGCTCTGGCAGGCCAACTGGGTCAAGTCGGAGTTGGAGAAAAAATATCCCGAACTGGACGTGACCCTGACCAAGATCAAGACCCAAGGGGACAAGATTCTCGATGTGCCGCTGGCGATGGTCGGTGGCAAGGGGCTGTTCGTCAAGGAGATCCAGGAGGCGATGCTGAGAGGCGAGATCGACATCGCTGTGCATTCGATGAAGGACGTTCCGACCTTCTTCCCGGAAGGGACCGGCCTGCGCTGCATCACCGAGCGGGAGGACCCGCGTGATATCGTCGTCCTCAAAGAAGGGGTCAAGAGCTTTATGGATATCCGCCAGGGCGGCCGCATCGGCACCAGCTCGCTGCGCCGTAAGGCCCAGCTGCTGCACCTGCGCCCCGACCTTCAGATGGTCGATATCCGCGGCAACGTCCAGACCCGGATCGGCAAGCTGGAAAGCGACGATCTGGATGCCGTGGTGCTGGCCGCGGCCGGCATGCATCGGCTCGGCTTCGGCGAGCAGATCGGGGAATATTTCGAGCCGAAAACCTGCCTGCCGGCGATCGGCCAGGGGGCCCTGGGGCTGGAGAGCCGGATCGACGATGACCAGACCAACACGCTGATCGACTTCTTCAACCACCCGCCGACCGCCGACGCCGTCAAGGCCGAACGGGCGGTCCTGAAGACCCTGGAAGGGGGCTGCCAGGTGCCGATCGCCGCTTTCGGCACCGTGACCGGCGATCAGCTGGAGCTGACCGCCTTGGTCTCTGATGTTGCCGGCAAGCAGATGATCAAGAAAACCGTCACTTGCCATGTCGATCAGGCCGAAGAGACCGGCGTGGCGCTGGCCAAGCAGTTGCTCGAAGAGGGGGCCGGACCGATCCTCAACGAGGTTTACGGCTGCCAGACCTTCGCGGAGAAGGACTGATCCCTTGGGCAAAGGCAAGGTCTACCTGATCGGAGCAGGGCCGGGTGATCCCGGCCTTTTGACCCTCAAGGGGCAGGAGTGCCTGGCCCGGGCCGACGTGGTGATCTACGACTACCTGGCCAACCCGGTGCTGCTCGGTCATGCCCGCGCCGATGCCGAAAAGATCTACGTCGGCAAGGTGCGCGGCAACCATCACCTGCCGCAGGAGGAGACCAACGCCCTGCTGGCAAAAAAAGCCGCTTCTGGACTGCAGGTGGTGCGCCTGAAGGGGGGCGATCCGTACATCTTCGGTCGCGGCGGTGAAGAGGCCGCCTACCTCAAGGAGCGGGGCATTCCTTTCGAGGTGATCCCCGGGGTCACCGCCGGCTTTGCCGCCGCCGCTTACGCCGGAATCCCCCTGACCCATCGTGATGTCACCACCAGCCTGGCGCTGCTCACCGGCCACGAACGCCCCGAGCGCAAGCTCTCCAGCATCGACTGGGAGAAGCTGGCGACCGGGCTGGGCACCCTGATCTTCTACATGGGGATGAGCAACCTCAAGCTGATCAGCGCAGAACTGATCAAGCACGGCCGGCCGGCCGATACCCCGGTGGCGATCATCCAGTGGGCGACCCTGCCGCGCCAGCGCACCCTGATCGGAACGCTGGAAACGATCGCCGCCGACGTTGCCCGCGAAGGGCTCGAGCCGCCGGCGGTGATCATCATCGGCGAGGTGGTCAGGTACCGCGAAGACTTACGCTGGTACGATAACCTGCCGCTGTTCGGCAAGCGCTTTCTGATCACCCGGCCAAGGGCCCAGGCGGCCAGTTTCGTGCAACTGTTGCAGCAGCAGGGGGCCGAGACGATCTGCCTGCCGACCATCGATATCGTTCCGCCGCAGGACCCGGCGCCCTTCGATGCCGCCCTGCAGCAGCTCTCATCTTTCCAGAGCCTGGTGCTGACCTCGGCCAACGCCGTCGGACAGTTCTTCGCCCGGCTGGCGGCCAACAAACTTGATCTGCGCAGTTTGGCCGGGGTACAGATCGTCGCCGTCGGCCCCAAGACCGCCCAAGCGATCGAAGCGCACGGCTTGCGGCCCGATCTGGTGCCGCAGGATTATCGTGCCGAGGGGGTGGTGGAAGAGCTGCTCGCCCAGGGCGTGGCGGGCAAGCGGATTCTCTATCCGCGCGCCGAGATCGCCCGCACTTTGATCTGTGATGAGCTGACCCGCGCCGGGGCCGAGGTGGTGGCGCCGGTCGCTTATCGCACTGTTGCACCGGAAGGGAAGGCGGAGATGATCCGCCACCTGCTCGGCGCCGGAGAGATTGACGCCATCTGCTTCAGCTCCTCCTCGACCTTCGACAACCTGCTGACGATGCTCGGTCCTGAACTCAAAGAGCTGCAGGGGCGCGCCGCGTTCTTCTCCATCGGTCCGCAGACCTCGGCGACCATCCGCAAACACGGCTTCGAGGTCACCCTGGAGCCGGAAAACTCGACCCTTGACGATCTGGTCGCGGCGATGGTCGAATATTACAATCGATCCTAAGGGGCCCTGATCGGGCGACCCTGGGCGAGCCAGGACTCGCCCCTACTGCAGAACAAAGGAGTTGCTCTATGTACTTCCCCAGCTATCGAGGCCGCCGCTTGCGCCGCAACGAAAATATCCGCCGCATGGTGCGCGAAACCTACCTGCACGTCGAAGACCTGATCTACCCGATGTTCAGCGCCTTTGGCGAGAATATCAAAAAAGAGATCGTCTCGATGCCGGGGATCTATCAGCAGTCGATCGAGAACATCGTCGCCGAGGCAAAGGAAGTGCATGAACTCGGCATCCCGGCGGTGATCCTGTTCGGCATCCCGGAGACCAAGGACGCGGTCGGCTCCGATGCCTACAGTGAATCCGGCATTATCCAGAACACCATCCGCGCCATCAAGCAGGCGGTTCCCGAGCTGACCGTGATCACCGACGTCTGCCTCTGTGAGTACACCGACCACGGCCACTGCGGGATCATTGAGGAGGGCGACGTGGTTAACGACGCGACCCTCGAGCTGCTCGCCAAGGAGGCGCTCTCCCATGCCCAGGCCGGCGCCGATATCGTCGCGCCGTCCGACATGATGGACGGCCGGGTGGCGGCGATTCGCGACACCCTCGACGAGAACGGTTTTGACCATATTCCGGTGATGAGCTACGCGGTCAAATATGCCAGCGCCTATTACGGTCCGTTCCGCGACGCCGCCGAAAGCACCCCGCAGTTCGGCGACCGGCGCTCCTACCAGATGGACCCGGCCAACCGCCTGGAGGCGCTGCGCGAGGCGAACCAGGACGTCGCCGAAGCGGCCGATTTCCTGATGGTCAAGCCGGCCCTGGCCTATCTCGACATCCTTCGCGACCTGAAGGACAACTTCGACCTGCCGCTGGTCGCTTATAATGTCTCCGGCGAATACAGCATGGTCAAGGCGGCGGCCGAGAAGGATTGGATCGACGGCGATCGGGTGATGCTGGAGACCCTGCTCGGTATGAAGCGCGCCGGCGCCGACCTGATCATCACCTATCACGCCAAGGAGGCGGCCAAGCTGCTGCAGAAATAAGGCTGGAGTAAAAACGATCAACCAGCAGGGCTGTTCGAACGGGCAGCCCTTTTCTTTTAAATGCGAAATCGACAGCGCCTGCCCGAAATCCTTTGAAATTGAAGTATTCAATTACGCCTTGATTGTTGAGACAAAACCAAGTATTGGATGCCAGCGAACAATGGCCGAATAAGGTTCTCTCCAAAGCCTGGCGTTAGTGCAGCAAAAAAGACTGGGAAGTCGATCCGCTGGAGTGTCCCCACTGTGGCGCGAAATGAAGATCGTCAGCTTCATCAACGCCGCACCGGTTATCGAGAAAATCCTCAAACATCTGCATTTGTGTCAACCTGAACATCCCGGCAAGCCCCCTCCGGAAACCATCTACGAAGAAATGATCGAATCCCGGTACCCGGTTCATCGTCATTCCTTGATTCAGTGCCGAGCATAGCGTAACGGCGGCAGGCTAGCCGTGAGAAAATGTAAAGAATTATAAATGGTCAGCGGTTAATTCCTGCGGCAAAACATAGCCCATCTCGAACTTCGATCCAGACGGCCAAGTTCATTTTATCGGACTCCCTGGCGCTCCCGGGGAAATATTCTAAGTATTCAAAATATAGTCAAATTATTTCAGCTCAAGCGCTTGACAAGTGAGAAATAAGGGATTTAATGATAGATATATACAGGGGGAGTTCTTATGTCCCAAAGGATTTTGTAAATCCTTCTGAGGTGGGCACACGCGCAAGAGTCATTCCCCACAGCAAGAACATAGCGGTATACGATAGGAGGTAAAAAAATGAGATGTGTAATCAATACCCTCAAACTCGCGATTATCCTGGCAGCTCTGTCAGTCGTCGCGGCGTGCAGTGGCACGGGGATGCAAACAGCACAAATGGAAGATCCAGAAAGCCGTCTTTATCAGATACAACAGCGTGAAGCCGCTCTTGCTTCCCAGCAGTCCGAGCTCGCCAATCGTGAATCCCAACTGGCCCAGCAGCAGCAGCGCATCGATCTTCAGTTAAGAGAGGCTCGGGCGGCAGAGTCCAGAGCACTGGCCGCCAAACCTTCAGCAGCACCTGCAGCAGCGATGGACCAATCGCTGCTGCCGCCCAAAGCCAGCGGCGGGCAGTGTTTTGCCAGGGTTTTCGTCCCGCCGACCTACGAAACGGCCACCCAGGAGATGCTGAAGCAAGAGGCTGGCGAGCGGATCGAGATTATCCCGGCGAAATACACTATGGTTGATGAAAAGGTGTTGGTCAAACCGGCAACTTCACGCATGGTTGAAGTTCCGGCCCGCTACGCCAAGACCAGTGAAAAGGTTCTGGTGAAACCGGCCCACCAGGTGTGGAAAAAGGGCACCGGTCCGATTCAGCGGGTCGACCAAGCGACCGGTGAAATTATGTGCCTGGTCGATGTGCCGGCGGAATACCGGACAGTGACGAAAACGGTTCTGCAGAGCCCGGCAACAACTAAGCTGATCGAGGAACCTGCGGAATACAAAACCATCAGAGTCACGAAACTGGTCTCCCCGGCAGAAGAAAGAAAAGTCCAGATTCCGGCCACCTACCAAACGGTCAGCAAGCAGGTCCAGACTAGCGACGGGCATATGGAATGGCGTGAAATCCTCTGCGAGACCAACATGACCCATGACCGGATCAGCGATATCCAGCGGGCCCTGCAGGCCAAAGGCTTCAACCCCGGCCCGATCGATGGCGTCATCGGCTCCCAGACCATCTCGGCAGTCAACAGCTTCCAGAAAGCCAGCAAACTGCCGGTTGACAGGTATCTGAACGTCGCGACAATCAATGCGCTTGGTCTCACTGCTCGCTGAAAATAGCCAACCGAGTAAATAGCTCGCGTGAGTCCTTAAGGCCCCCAATCGGGGGCCTTTTTTTTGCAAAAAAAGCCGGAAATTCCGAGGACAGTAGGCTAAGCCGAATTTGAGCAACGCAGGCAGCAATAAAAAGGGCCGAAATTAGCGAATGGAATTAACCAAACGGGACACTGGTTCTGAAAACTCTCACGGCCCTGTGCGGTGCTACTGGGGAAACCGCTCCCGCAAATCCACCAGCCCCTTGCTGTCGCCGATGATCGTCAACCGATCGCCCTGCTGCAGGACGGTGTTGCCATCCGGAACGAAGCTGAGGCCGCCGCGGCTGAGGATGGCGACCAGGCAGCCGGGTGGGAATTCAATCTCACGCAGGGCATGATCAACCCATTCGGCGGCTGAGCTGTCGTGAGCGATACGCATCGAGAACAGCTTGTCATCGTGCAGCAGGCTCTCTTTGATGTCGTGCTCGTCCTTGGCCAGCCGCCATTCCACGGCGAAATTCTCCTCGTCGACCCGCTCGGCAATCCGCGCCAGCATGCGCAGGTGCTGGGCCGGATCGCGTTCCGGGCTGATCAGGAAGAAGACCGCGGACACGTCGACCGACTCCTTCTCTTCGTGGGTGAGCGGGTCGTAGAGGGTCATGCTGACCCCTTTGAGGTTGCGTACCAGCACCATCTCCGGTTGCTCGATCCGGTCGGTGCGGAAGTGGGGCAGGGCGACGCCGTGCGACACCGGCGTAGCGCCGATGCGGGTTCCCTCCATGACCTGATCGAAGATCTCCTCCGGAGTCAGCGGGATAATCGTCGGCAGTTTGTAAGCGGCCACCTGCACCAGGCTTTCAAAGGTACATTTCTCGTTCAGGTCGAAGACCAGGCTGCGCGAGACGATCTCGTCGAAGGGATCGTTCTCCCGCAGTCCTTTCTCCTTGAGGATGCCGCGCAGTTCCGGGTCGAGTCCGTGATAGCGCTGTCGCCCGAGGCGTTCGAAAACATGGTAGATCGCTCCGGCGCGCTCGACCCGCTTACGGGCGTAATAATAAAACCAGAAGGTCGACAGCAGGATCAGTCCGGTCGAAAAGAGAATGGAAAACATCCCCATTTCCGAGATCAGATAAATCGGCGCGAGAATCCCGAGGATCTGCATCCAGGGGTAAAAGGGGGAACGATAGCCGGGATCATAGGATTGAATGCGGCTTTCGCGCATGACGATGACCGCCAGGCAGACCAGGGCGAACATCAGCAGCTGGAAGGAGCTGGCCAGTTTGGCGATCTTCATCGGATCGAACAGCAGGATGATCAGCAGCACGGTCGCCAGCGTGAGCAAAATGGCATTGGTCGGGGTGCCGAATTTGCTCAGCCGTCGAAACTGCGGCGGCAGCAGGTGATCGCGGGCCATCGCCAACGGGTAGCGCGAAGCGCTGAGCAGCCCGGCGTTGGCGACTGAGACGAAGGCCAGCAGGGCGGCGATCGACAGCAGGATGACGCCGAACGGCCCAAACGCATAGCCAGCCGCGACGGCGACCGGAGTGAGGTTGCCGAGCAGCTGTTCCGGCGGCACCAGGCCGACGATCAGCGAGGTGCCGACCCCGTAGATCAGGATCGCTGTCGTCAACGCCAGGATGACCCCTTTCGGCAGGTTTCTCTCCGGGTCTTTGACCTCTTCGGAGAGACTCGCTACTTTGGTGACGCCAACATAACTGATGTAGACCATTCCGGCGGTGCTGATGATTGCGTCAAAGCCGCTGGCAAAAAAACCGTTGAAGTGGTCCGGCTGCAATTTCGGCAGCCCGCCGACAAAAAAGACCCCCAGGATCGCCAGCAAGCCGCCCCCCATGAAAACCTGCAGCCTGCCGCTTTTTTTCGCTCCGAACAGGCAGACCGCGCCGAGGACCAGGGCAATGCAGACGGCAATCGGCTTGATCTGCAGATCGGGGAAGAACAGGGCGATATAGGCGCCCATGCCGATCAGGGCGAAGGCGACCTTGAGGATCAGCGCCAGCCAGGTGCCGATGCCGCCGATGGTGCCGAGAAAAGGACCGAGGGCGCGGTCGAGGAAGTAATAGACGCCACCGGCGCGCGGCATGGCGGTGGCCAGTTCGATGACGCTGAACATGGCCGGTATCAGCGGAATGGCGGCGATCATGTAGGAGAGCACCAGCGCCGGACCGGCCTGGGTGGCGGCGATCCCCGGCAGCAGGAAAAACCCCGCACTCAAGGTTGCGCCGGTGGCGATGGCGTAGACATCTATTAATTTCAGCTCTTTATTGAGCCGTTTGTGTTTTTTGAATGCACTCATGCCTGGCTCCGGAAGAATCGAGCCGTCAGTATACTAAAATTCTTCGGCCTGCAGAAAAAAACCATCAAACGGATGTCTTTGGATCAATCGGGCGTTGTTCCGTCGGGTGCGGGCAGGCTCTGTGTGCAGTTGCGGCCGTTATGTTTGGCCCGGTAGAGGGCCTGGTCGGCGCGATTGGTGAATTGCTCCGGCGATTCTCCGCTGCAGTACACGGTGACGCCGAAGCTGCTGGTCACCTGCCGGCCGATGCAGAAGGGCTGTTCCGCCAGCAGCAGGCGCAATTTTTCGGCGATTTCATGCGCATGACTCAGGTTCGCCTGAAGCAGGATGACGAACTCTTCTCCTCCCCAGCGGGCAAAGAAATCAACTTCACGGATCTGCTGCTTGACGGTTCGAGCCAGCTCTTTCAGAACCTGATCACCAACCAGGTGTCCGTGGTGGTCGTTGATCTTTTTGAAATGGTCGACGTCGAACAGGATCAAAGCCAGGGCTTGGCCGTAGCGGTTGACCTTGTCCGTCTCGAGCTGCAACTGCCGGTTGAAGCTCATCCGGTTGTTGATTTCTGTCAACGGATCGGTGGTGGCCTGTTTTTCCAGGATTTCGTTGATATAGACCAGCGACTGCTGATACTGCTTCTGGTGGCTGATGTCGTGGAAGGCGATGACCATGCCGGTGTACTGACCATTTTCCTGAATCGGTTTGGCCACCACGGCAGCAGGAATGATCCGCCCGTCGGCGCAACTCAAGGCATCGTCGCCGTTGTGGTATTCCACCCCGCGGCGGATTGCGCTGCACAACTCACAGGATTCGAGACTCAGCTTGGTGCCATCCCGCCCCTGCCCGTGAAACACCTTGTGTGCTTCTGTGCCGGAAATGTCGGAAAATCGAAACCCGAGCAGCCGCTCCGCTTCCGGGTTCATGAAGTCGAGCTGTCCTTCCGGGGTGACGACGTACACCCCCTCGCCGAGGGCTGCGGTGAGCGCGCGTAACTTCGCTTCGCTGGCGATCAGTTGCTCTTCCAGCTGACGTTTCTGTTGCAGGGCCTCGAGCATGGAGTTGAACGCGCTGGAAAAATCGCCGAGGAAATGAACCTGCTGCCTGAAGTCGCCTTTGCTCACCTGCTCGGTCTGCCAGGTCAGGTGGCGCAGATTGGACTGCATGGCCTTTAACGGCATGGCCAGGGGGTTGCGCCCGCCGCTGGTGTCGCCAAGATTCCCCTGGGCGAGTGCGGCCGCCAGCTGGTAGCTGTCCAGCATATGCGCGAGCAGTGCCTTTAGCGGTCGCAGGTCGAGCTCGCCAAGCTGGTCGGGCAGGTCCGGCGGCTGCAGCCCGGAGGTGATGCCCCGCTGTTCCAGCTGCTGACAGAAGTCGAGCAGCGCGCGCAATGGAGCAAGGTCAGTCATCGGCGTCCCGCGCTGTGACCTTGAAGCGACAGGTGCGGTCGCCGGTCGCCCAGCAGTCGATCTCTTCGGCGGCAAACTCTTTGCCGGTGTATTCTTCCATAATCCCGGCCAAAAACCCCTCGTCGTAGTCGCAGACCGTATCGCCGTACACCGAAAGACCCGAGCAATCGAGGTCTTCGGAGACGGTCAGGGTGAAGGCGAGTTGCTGCAGGTCGGCTGCCTCAATCCGCAACACGCCGATCCCCTGGTCGATCAGCACTTGCTTGAGCTGGGCGATAAAGGCTTCGAACTCCAGGCCGGTGTCGAGCAGGTTGCGACAGAACTGACTGCCAGCCAGGTGGCCGGCGCGAACGAACAGCTGACGGGTTTTTTCCAGACCGTAGTCGCGGCAGAGCACTTCTTTGAAGGTGAAGGCCAGCAGCCGGTAAGCGGTGACCGAGGTGGTGCTGCCGAGGTTCGGGCGGCCGCTGTCGCTGTCGCCCAGATCATCCCAGCTGAAAGAGTAGTTCTTCGGGTCGGACATTGGGGCTCCTTCCGGTAGCGAATGCAGCGGGTAGCCATCTAACAAGGTAATTGTAACCTAAAAACAGCTGCGATGCTCCGTTTGGCGGGGGCCAGCAGCGTTGCTATACTTGGAGATATACTCAAGGAGCCCCGCATGGAACAGCACCGCTTGACCCGCAGCGAGGAAATCACCGCCCTGTCCCATTATTACCGGGCCGAGGTGCAGCGCAGCCTGGCCTGGCGGGACCGCCTCGACCGCACCACCAACTGGGCGGTGGCCGGCACCGCGGCATTTCTCGGTTTCGGTTTCAGCCATCCCGACATCCACCACCTGTTCTTCCTGTTCGGTTTGACGATTATCTATATCCTGCTGTTTGTCGAATCACGCCGCTTCCGTTTTTACGACGCCTACGAGTACCGGGTGCGGCTGCTCAATCAGCATTTTATTTACAGCGTGCTGACCGAGCGGGTCCTGCTGGATGACCCCAAGCCGGGTGAGGGGGTCTGCTGGCGTGCCGAGCTGGCCTCGGATATCCGCTACCCGGAGTACAAGGTCAGCTTCCGGCGAGCCATGTGTCAGCGGGTCTACGCCAACTATATCTACCTGTTTCTGGTGCTGGTGGCCGGCTGGCTGATGAAAATCCTGGTGCACCCGCAATCCGCGCAGTCCTGGGCACAGTATGTCGAGCAGGCGGCGATTTCGGGGTTTCCGGGCGAGGCCACCCTGGTGTTTCTGCTGGCTTTTCTGCTGCATCTGTTCTACCTTGCCAGCCTGGGCCGCCAGGATTCGGGCGGCCGCGATATCGTCTACCGCATCAGAAAGTGATTCCGCAGTTTGTCCATATCTGAGTACTCTCTCGATTCCCTCGCCAACGGCGTGCGCCTGGTCGGCGTGCCGATGCCGCACCTGCACAGCGCCGAGCTGGTCTGTTACCTGGCGGTCGGCGGTCGCAACGAGCCGGCCGAACTCTCAGGGATCTCCCATTTCCTCGAGCACATGCTGTTCCGCGGCACCGCCGAATATCCGACCAGCACCGACCTGGAGCGGGCCTTCGAGGCGATCGGCGGCGCGGTCAATGCTTCGACCGACGCCGAAACCACCTGCTTCCACTCGCGGCTGCACCCCGATTATCTCGCCGAAGGGATGGCGCTGTTCGCCTCGATGCTGCGCCGGCCGCGCTTTCTCGATATGGAAATCGAACGGCGCATCATCCTCGAAGAGGCGCGTGAGGATTACAACGAGCAGGGGGTGCAGATCAACGTCGACAACCTGATGGTCGGCCTGCTCTGGCCGGGGCACCCGCTGGGGGAGTCGCTGATCGGCACCCCGGAGAGCCTGGCGCGGATCGACCTTGCCACCCTGGAAAGTTATTACCGGCGCTGGTATCAGCCACAAAATCTGGTGGTCTGCGCCTGCGGACGGATCGACCCGCAACAGTTGCGCCAGTTGGCGCAGCGGGAATTCGGCGACTGGCCGGGTGTGACCTTGCCCGTTGTTCAGCCGGCGCCGGCGGCGAGTGATCAGGGGCCGGAGAGCTGCTGGGTGTTCGATTCCGATTCACAGATCAATCTGCAGCTGGCGTTTCGGCTGCCCGGCCGGCAGGCCGCCGAGACCGTCGCGCTGCGCCTGCTGCGCCGGCTGCTCTCCTGGGGGGGCGGGGCGCGGCTGCCGCTGCGGCTGCGCGAGCAGCTCGGGCTGACCTACGCGGTGGAAGCGAACTGCTCGATGCTCGACGATGCCGGCTATCTGGCGATCGACCTGTCGGTGGCGCCGGACAATCTGTTGCAGGCCGTGGAGGAGCTGCTCAAGGTTCTGCGCGAGCTGGTGGAGACGCCGGTGCCGCAGGAGGAACTGGCGGCGGTGGTGCGCAGTTACCTGTTTGACCTTGATTACTCCCAGGATCAGCCCGAAGCGCTGGCGGTGCGCTTCGGCTGGGGGCTGCAGGCCAATTACCTGCGCACCCTGGAGCAGGACTGCCGGGAGCTGCAGCAGCAGACTCCGGAAACTCTCCAGCAGGTCGCCCGGCAGGTGCTGCAAACGGCCGGGATGAAGCTCGTCGTGGTCGGCCCCTGGAGCGTCGCCCAGCGCAGTGCGGTCGAGAAGCTGCTTGGCAGCTGCGGCCTATGATTCCTCTGGGCCGCCTCAGCTCAGCCGGATCGTCTTGTAAAGAAAATTCTTGAAGCGGTAGAAAGCTTTACGCGCCTCGGCCGAATCTTCTGCCGGGTCGCAGGCCTGCAGCGCCCGCGCCAGCTTCGGCATGCTCGCCGCGCCGGTCCGCCGCGCCTCCTCGATCACCTTCAATACCACCTCGCGGGTGATCTGCTGCTGAGCAAAGGGCCGATAGACCGCCTGCCAGAAGTCGGCCTCCCCGGCTTTGATCTGTTCGAGAATCGTTTCCGCCAGCTGGGTCTCCAGGGCCGCCTTGCTGCTGGTCGCCGCGGCCTGGCCGCTGTGCGGCTGCAGCGCCCGCCTGATTTCCTCCTCCTTGATCACCTTCCCCTGTCGGAACAGCATCGCCCGCAGCAGGATGCTGCGCAGCTCACGCATGTTGCCGGTGTAGTGATGTTTCGACAGCAGCAGCTTGGCCTTGCTGCTGAGCTGCGGGGCGTCGTCAGCCGACTGGTCGGCCTGACGGTAGACCTGGAACAGCCGGCCGAGGAAATGCACCGCCAGGTCGGGGATGTCCTCGCGCCGCTGGTTGAGGGAGGGGACCTCGATGATCAGCTCGGAGAGCCGGTGGTAGAGGTCTTCGCGGAACATCCCGGCCTCGATCAGCTGGCGCAGGTCACGGTTGGTCCCGGCCACCAGCAGCACCTGAGAGTGGCGGGTGATGTTCTCGCCGAGGCGCACGAACTCGCCGCTGTCGAGAAAGCGCAGCAGCTGCACCTGGGTTTTCGGGTCGGCGTCGCCGATCTCGTCGAGGAACACCACCCCGCCGTGCGCTTCTTCGAGGATGCCGCGGCGGTCGGCGTGGGCGCCGGTGAAGGCGCCGCGCTTGTGGCCGAACAGCTCCGAATAGGTCAGCTCGCCGCTGTAGGCGGCGATGTTGGTCTTTTTCAGCGGCAGGGTCCCCTGGCCGGGGAGCAGCTCGCGGTAGATGCTGTTGAGCTGGGTGAACAGGTTGTTAAACAGAAACTCCTTGCCGGCGCCGGTTTCGCCGTTGATCAGGATCGACGGCAGACCGAGGAACTCCCCCTGGTCCGGGACCCCCTGCTTCTTCCAGAGGGCGATCCGCTGGCAGAGCGGCGGGGTGATCCGCTGAATGGTGTCGATGATCTCCTGGGTCTTTGCCGAATTGCCGATGATGTTGCCGAGCCGGTAGGAGGAGATGTTCGGGTCCTTGTAGTCGACATCCTGCCGCAGCCGGTCGATCTCGCTGGTCAGCTGCTCGATCTTCTGCAGGCTGGCCAGGTGCGGAGCGATCATCCGCTCAATGATCAGCAGAATGCGTCGGTGCTCGTCAGTGAAGTAGTGCGGGCGCAGGCTGTCGAGGCAGATCACCGCCAGCACTTCCCCCTCGTAGAGCACCGGCACGGCGATCTCGCTGCGGATCGCTTCGGTGACCTGCAGGTAGAACCCTTTGCTGCTCTCCTCCAGGGTGTCGGCGAGCATCGCCGGACGGCCGCTGGCCGCGGCCAGACCGGTCAGGCTGCGGTGCTCCTTGGCCAGCTCCTGCCCGCCGATGCGGATCGGCGGGATGTTCCGCTTCAGCCAGTCCTTGCTCTTGGCGCCGACCAGCTGGCTCGCGGCATCCTCGACCAGCAGCCAGCGTTCCCCCTCCTGCTCGCGCACCAGGGCGATGCTGCCGGTGTCGGCGCCGATCAGCTGGGTGGCCTTTGAGAGCACCCGGTGGAGGAAGGTCTGCAGGCTGTCGCTCGACTGCTGCAGCAGATCGCCGATCTCCGCCAGCACCTGCACCTCGAGATGCTCATCGCCGATCTCCTGCACCACCCGCTGCACCATCTCGGCGTGCGCTTCGAGCAGCCCGCGCTCGAAGGGGCTGAACTGGTAGTGCTCCTTGGTGTAGTAGTTGACCAGGCAGATCACCCGCCGGGTGCGGCTGTCGAAGCGCGGCACCATGTAGAGCGATTTCAGCCCCAGCTCCTCGGTCAGGTACTTTTTCTGCAGGGTTTCGGTGGCCAGGTCGGGAATATACAACGGGGTCAGCAGGCTGTCGTCGGTGATCACCCCGGCGCGATCGATGAAGCGCGCGATCAGCGATTCCCCCGGCGTCAGGTTGATCTGCCGCTCCTCCTCGTAGAGCTTGCCCGCCTCCGGTTCCTTTGAGTAGGAAGCGAGGATCTGCAGGGTGCGCTCGCCGTCCACCTTGGAGGGGATCGGGATCAGCACCGAGGCCAGCGCCACCTGCTCGATCAGGTGGGCCGCCGACTGCACCATGAACAGCGCCGCTTCGCGCTTTTTTGCCTCGTCGACCCGGCGCGCCAGCATCAGTTGCTGGTGATATTTGCGCGCTCGGTTCAGGGTCGGGGCGGCCGCGCCGAGCAGCTGGCGCAGCTGGCGCAGCTGCTGTTCCTCCGGGAACTGGCCCGGCCGGCCGCGGTCGAGGCAGAGCACCCCGATCGAGCGGCCGAGGTGGGTGATCGGCATCAGGAAGCTGGCCCCGGCGCGGCGGCTGCCCGAGGTAATCGGCATGTCCTCGGGGTGGCGGGTCAGGTCGTCGATGGCCAGCTCTTCCTGCTGCAGGTAGACCTGCGAGACCAGGTAGTCGCTGTCATTGATCGGAAAAGACTTCTCCCGCACCTGGCCGACCTCGCCGCCGGCCGCGGCCACACAGGTCAGCGCCCCCTTGGTCAGGTCCTCCAGGTAGATGCGGCAGCGCCCCCCCTCGCCCAGGGTCTGAACCCCTTCGATCAGGCTGTGCAGGATCTCTTCGAGGTTTTCCTTGCCGAAACGTTCGATCTGGTTCGACAGCGCTTCGAGCTGTTGTGGGACAGGCAGGGTCATCGATAACTCCAGTGTGTATAATTGTACTCAGTCGAGTATAGGGACGCAGGCGGGCAGCTGTCAAAGGAATGCAGATTTTTCTGCGCTTCCGGCATGACTTTTCGGCCCTGCTTTGCTAACTTTGATTGTCCTGTTACTAACTGGTGGTTCGTGATTCGGAGGTGGGGTGATGCGTGTTCTGTTGCTTCTGGTGCTGTTTTTTCTCTTGCCACTGGCGGTTGTCGCCGCGCCGGTCGGGACGGTCAAAACCGTGTCGGGCGAGGCGTTGATCGATCGCCAGGGGCAGTTGCTGGTCGCGGTTGCCGGCATGCCGGTTTTTGCTCAGGATCACCTGCAGACGCAACCAGGCAGCACCCTGGGGGTGATTCTCAGGGATGACACCAGCCTGACGCTCGGGCCCGGCAGCCGGATGCAGATAAAGGATTATCTGTTCGAGCCGAAAAACAGCGCCTTCTCTCTGGTTCTGAAAATGCTCAAGGGGTCGTTCCTCTTTATGTCTGGGGTGATCGGCAAGCTGGCACCGGAGTCGATCCAGCTTGAAACCCCCGAGTCGACCATTGCCGTGCGCGGTACCCGCCTGTTGATCAAGGTCTCACCTTAGTGCTTGCTGTTAGGGATTCAATTACTCAAGGAGGTCTGCCGTGACTGCCGCACCCTTGGTTCTGTTGTTGGTCTTTATCGCCGGGGCTCTTCTCGGCCCCAAGCAGGAAACCCAGGTCATTCTTTTGTCCGAAGCGGATGGCCGGGTTGGTGCCGTCGAGGTGCGAACCGAGGTGGGCAGTTCCCTGCTCAACGAGGCCGGGCAGATGGCGCAAGTCACGGCGGCCGACCGGCCGCCGGCGGAACCGGTCAAGCTCAGCCAAGAGCAGATCGAAGCTGATTATGCTGAAGTGCTGGCGGCCGAGCCGCCTCGGCCGAAAAAATTCCTGCTTTACTTTGAGGGGGGCAGTGCGCGCCTGACCGCGGCCTCGCAGGCGCTGCTGCCGCAGATTCTCAGCGAGATCCGCCAGCGGAAGTCGGCGACGATCGGGGTCTACGGGCACAGTGATCGGGTCGGCGCGGCAGCTTATAACCTGCAGCTGTCCCTCGAACGGGCGACCGCCGTGCGCGATCTGCTGACGGCCGAAGGGGTCAAGCCCGCGTTGCTGGATATCGATTCGCACGGCGAGGGCAATCCTTTGGTACCGACCGCAGATAATGTCGCTGAGCCGCGCAACCGGCGGGTTGAGGTGGTGGTCCGCTGATGCTCGTTCGCAAACCCGGCACCTTTTCCATGAAACGCCTGCGGCCTCTGCCTCAGGGGCGCTACCGCCTGCTGCTGACCGGGGTGCTGCTGACGGTTTGCGCGGTGTTTTTTCTTTACTACCCGCCTGACCTGCTGCGCTTCTTTGATTACCGCCTTTATGACCTGCTGGTGGCGAGCCGCAGCGCGGCTGAAAACCGCAAGCTGCCGATTGTGGTTGGCATCGATGAGGCCAGCCTGGAGCAGTTCGGCCAGTGGCCCTGGCCGCGTTATCGGCTGGCCCAGCTGGTCGATGCCTTGCAAGAGCAGCAGGTCGCCGCGATCGGCCTCGATATCCTCCTGCCGGAGGCCGATCGCACCTCCCCGGATGTGATTCTGCGCGAGCGCCGCCGCGATCTGGGCGAAGAGGTCGCGGTCAACGGTTGGCTGCCGGGCGGCCGCTCCAATGATCAGCGGCTGGCCGAAGCTCTTTCGCGGGCGCCGGTGGTGCTGGCCAGCAAGTTTCTTTTCGGCGAACAAGCACAGTCGCCGCAGGCCCCCCGGCCTGACCCGCTGAGTCAGCTGACCGTGCGCAGAGAAAGCGGCAGCGAACTGCGCTGGCTGAAGCCAAGCGGGATGTTGACCAGCCTTGAGCCCTTGAATGCCGCCGCTCAGCTCGGCTTCGTCAATGCGCCCACCGATCGCGACGGAGTGGTGCGCCGCCTGCCGCTGCTCATGGGCTATGGCGATCACTATTATCCCAGCCTGGCCCTGGCGACCTTGCTGCAGGCAAGCGATGAGAAGCAGCTGCAGCTTGAGCTGCTGGTTGAGGAGGCGCGCTTGACCTGGAGCGGGCAGCAGGTGCCGCTCGATGCCCGGGGCAATCTGCTGCTCGGGTTTTCCGCGCAGCCCGGGTTTCACTATCTGTCTGCCGCGGACCTGCTGCTGGGCAGGCTTCCTCCGGGGTCGCTTGCGGGACAGATTGCCTTTGTCGGGGTTCGTGCGACCGGCTTGGGCGATCGTCATGTGACGCCGAATGGTCCCGATCAGCCCGGGGTGGAGCTTCACGCCCTTGCGGTGGCGAGTCTGCTGAACGGTGACTGGTATTCCCACCCGGTCTGGGCGCGCGGCGCCGAGTTGTTTGCCGTGGTCCTGTTCGGGCTGCTTTCGACCCTGCTGCTGGCCCGCTATGAAGTGCTGCCGCCGCTGGCTCTGCTGGTCTGTGGCACCCTTCTGGCCGGTTGGACGAGCGCCAGTCTGTTTGCACAGGCCAGGCTGTTCGTCTCCCCGACCCTGCCGATTTTGGTGCTGCTGCTCAATACGGCCTGTTTGAGCCTGCTGAAATATGGCAGTGAGGTGAGCAAGCTCAGGCAGCGCACGCAGGATCTGCTCAGAGCTCAGGATGCGACGATTGTCAGCCTGACCACTCTGGCCGACACCCGTGACAACGACACCGGCGCACACATCTTGCGGACCCAGGGCTATGTACGCGCCCTGGCCGAGCAACTGCGCAAGCGGCCGCGATACCGGTTTGAGCTGACCGATGAGGATGTCGAGATGCTCTCCAAGTCGGCCCCATTGCACGATGTCGGCAAGGTCGGTATCCCGGATCGGATATTGCTGAAAACGGGGCGTCTGAGTGTCGATGAACGGCAGCAGATGCAGGATCACACCCGGTTGGGCTCAGAGGCTCTGGTCCGCGCATCGGCGGTCCTCGGGCAGCCGGAAAATTCGGCGTTCCTGCATTATGCCCGGCAGATGGCCGAATCACATCATGAGCGCTGGGATGGCAGCGGTTACCCTTACGGGCTCAAGGGAGAGGCGATCCCGCTGGCCGGCCGGTTGATGGCCGTGGCTGATGTCTATGACGCGCTGATCAGCCGCCGCAGCTATAAGGATGCCTATTCGCATGAGCGGGCAAAGGCGACGATTCTGGAGAAGAGCGGGGTATATTTCGACCCGGAGATCGTGGCGGCATTTCTTGCCTGTGAAGATCGGTTTCTGGAGATTTCCACCGCCTACCATGATGAGCTGCCGCTTAAGGTTGATGCCCGGTGAGTGAGGCTGGCCTCTCGCCCGGAGAGACATCTCAGTAGATTTGGCAATGAGTCTTGCGGTCTGGTCTAGCTGGCGGCGCAAACTACATTTTTCTATCCGCCGCCCTGAAATGATAAATAACCCCAGTTTTACAGGGATTTGTCGAGCTGTGTCGCGGACTGTTGGTAAATGCGGGCCGGAGAAGTCTTCTGCTGTCTTCATGAATTGCGTTTTATTGGCGTCCTTGCTTTCTAACTAGTTGAATATTAAGTGGAACTATCGAATTATTGCTTGCTTGTAGTGGCTTCCTGACTCATAATAAGCGCTTGTTAGTATGGCGAGATATGTTCGCTTGGAATGTTGCCGGTTACAGAAAGACCCTGCCTGTCAACGAAATCTCGAAAGAGCGATAGAGCCCTGATGGAGCAACGCGAAGAGCAGTTCAGTGAACAGGATATTGGAAACCTGTTCAGTATGCCTCAGGTCCTGGTGCAGCTTTTGGAAGCCTGCCTCGAAGGCACTGATGCGGCTTCTTTGAGCGAAATCGTCATCCAGGATACGGCTCTCTCCGCTCGCGTTCTGCATGCCGCCAGTAAGACCTGTCCGGGGCAGCTTGATCCGGCGGAGCCTCTGACCAGTGCTCTGCAGGGTCTTGGCTTGCCGGTTGTCAAGGGGATCGCTCTGCAGGCGGCCAAGCGCTTGATCGGCCGGCAGTTCAGTGAAGAAGAGCTGCTGTTTCTGCACGGTCTCTGGTTTTACTCAGGCGTTTCCGGCCAGACGGCTCGCTGTGTCGCGGCGTCCATAAGCTACCCGCATGTCGAAGAAGCCCAGCTGTCCGGGGTGCTGCTGAATCTCGGCATGCACCTGCTCCTGGCTCGGCACGGGCAGAGTTATGCCGAGCTGGCCGAACAGCCGCTGAGCAGCTCGCGATTGCGGCGCCTGGAAGATGGAAAGTATCATATCGACCACCTGCGGATCGCTGATGACCTGGTCAAAAGTTGGCAGATCGACTCTTTTCTGGTCGATGCCATACGTTTCCTGCATGTCGAGATCGATCAGCTTGAGAACTGCGGTCAGCTGCTGAAGATCGCCCGTCTTGCCCACCAGTTCGGAATTTCTCCCGAGAATCTGTCTGACGATACCCGGCAGCTTGCCAAGCGCCTGTTTGGGTTCCGCACTTCGGAAATCGAATATCTGTTTGATTGGGCGCAGAGTCTTTATGCCCAACAGCTGCCGACAACGGCGGCCTACGACCTGCTTCAGGAGGAGTTGAGAGACAGCCTCAACCGGCTGACGGCGCTGGCTTTCGGCCTGGCCGACCAGGAGGCCGCGCGGGCGCGGCTGGCCTGCAACAATACTCCGGAAGAGCTGGCCAAGGTGGCGCGCAACCTGTATCTGGAAAACAGCTCCGCAGGCGAAGCGATCTTCTTCCTGGTCGATCAGAAGAGCAACCGGCTGGTCGGCCTGCCTGCGGAAGGGCAGCCCCGGACGATCCGCGAACTGAGTATTCCATTAGACGCAACCCTGAGCTTGGCTCCCCACGCCCTGCTCAAAGGCGAACCGCTCGACACCTTCTCCAGTAATCAGCCGTTATCGGTCTTTGATCATCTGCTTCTGAGGCTCTGTCAGAGCCGGGGGCTGTGCTGCCAGCCCTTTCGCCGTGATGCAAAGCTGCTTGGCGTCGTGGTTCTCGGCATCGATTCACAACAGGATATTGAATCGCTGCAGTCGCTCCGGCTGAAAATGTATACCCAGGTCATGGGCAGCGCTTTGGAGCAGATCGCCCGTGGCGCGCTGGAGACGCTGGGGAGTGACACCAGCGTGCTGCGGCGGGCCTGTCACGAAGTCAGTAACCCGCTGACGATCATCAGCAATTATGCCGAAGTCCTCCGTCATCAGCTTGAAAATGGCGAAAACAGCGGTCTGGCAGAAGCGATCAAAAAAGAGGTGCGGCGGGTTGACGACATTCTCAATTACTATCTCAATCAGCAGGAGATGCCGCAGTTCCCCGAACAGCGGATCTGCCTTAATCAGCTGGTTCGGGATGCGCTGGATGCGCTACGGCTGGCGGAGATCGAGCCGCGCAAGATCGACGTCAAACTCGATCTGCAGGAGTCGCTGATCAAGGTTGTCGCCAACGCTGTGCTGGTTAAACAGGTGTTGGTCAATCTGATCAAAAATGCCGCGGAAGCGATCGGCGAAAATGGCCTGATCACCCTCAAGACCCATGACAGAATCTGCGCTGACGGCGGCCGTCTGGCCGAGATCGTGATTCAGGATAACGGCCCGGGGATCTCCGAAGATATGCAGCAGAAGCTGTTCCGCCCGGTGGTCAGCACCAAGGGGCCGGGGCATGCCGGAGTCGGTTTAAGCATCGTCAAGACCATGGTCGAAGATCTTGGCGCTCGGATCAGTTGCCACAGTTCGGCTTCAAGCGGCACGGTCTTCAGCCTGCAGATTGCGGGTGGTGATCCGGCAGCTGCTCCAGTTGGCCTGGGCTAAGGGGGGGGACGTGCTCGTTCAACGGAAAGAAAAGACTCCGGCAGTTGAGCAGCTCAGGCGCTCGCGGATTCTGGTCGTCGACGATCAGCGGGCGGTGCTGGAAAGCCTTCGCGCGCTGTTGCGGATCAACGGCTATCCGGTCGATGTCGCCGCCGGCGGTGCCGAGGCTCTCGAGAAGCTGCAGAAGACCAATTATTGCCTGGTATTGCTCGATCTGCAGATGGCCGGAGTCGACGGCCATGCCGTGCAGAGCTATATCCACTGCAAGAACATCAATGTCGAGGTGATTGTCGTCAGTGGCGCGTCTTCCTTCTGCGCGGTCAAGGAGGCTTTGCGGAATGGCGCCTACGATTTTGTCCGCAAGCCCTACCGACCCGAAGAGCTGCTGACCACCATCAATAACGCCCTGGAACACTACTGGCAGGTCCGCCAGCTGCGCCGCACCGAGGTTTCGTTGAAAGAGTCGGAGCGGATGCATCGGTTCATCGTCAACAACTCCCCCGATTTCATCTATATGCTCGATGCCCAGGGGCGCTTTACCTACGTCAACGACACGGTCGAGGAGATGCTCGGCTACAAACGTGGTGAACTGCTGCATAAGCATTTTTCGACCTTGATCCATCCGCACAATGCCGATGAGATTCACAATTTTTTCAGTGAACAGCGCGCGGGAGAACGGGCGACCAAGCATATCGAGATGCGCCTGCTGGTTAATCAGGAGAGCGAGGAGGTCGATTGCCTGGACAATCGTGAAGTGATTGTCGAATTGAACGCCGTCGGCATGTACGAGGGGAGCGGGCAGGGCGGGCGGAATTTTATCGGCACCCTCGGCTGTGCCCGTGATATTACCGACCGCAAGCGCAGTGACGCGCAGTTAAGCTATCATGCCTACCATGATCTGTTGACCAGTCTGCCGAATCGGGTGCTGTTCGACGATCGGGTGACCCAGGCCTTTGCCCATGCCCGCCGTTATGATCAGATGTTCGCCCTGCTGTTTCTCGATCTCGATCGCTTCAAGTTGATTAACGACACGCTCGGCCATGCCATGGGCGACCGGGTTCTGCAGCAGGTGTCTGAACGGATTCTCGGCTGTCTCAGGGCGGAGGATACCCTGTGCCGTTTCGGCGGGGATGAGTTTGCCCTGCTGGTGCCGAATGTCGAGAGTAAGCAGAATGTCGCGTCGGTGGCGGAAAAAATCCTCAAAGCGGTGCGCCTGCCGTTTAATATCGAACAGCACGAACTTTTCCTCAGCCTGAGCATCGGCATCGCCATGTATCCGCTGGCCGGGGAGACCAAAGAGGCGTTGCTGCAGAGCGCCGACATCGCCATGTACCACGTCAAGGCGACCGGCAAAGACGGCTACTGCTTCTACAGCGATGCAATGAGCAGCAGCAACTCAACCTATCTTTCAGTCGAACGGGATATGTATCTGGCGCTAGATGACGAGCAGTTTGAGCTCTTTTTCCAGCCAAAGGTCGATCCGGGCACCCATATGATCGTCGGCATGGAAGCGCTGTTGCGCTGGCGGCATCCCGAACGCGGCTTGATCTATCCGAACGATTTTATCGCCATTGCCGAGGAGTCCAAGTTGATCCTGCCGATCGGGGATTGGGTGCTCAACCGAGTCTGTGAGGAAGTCCTGCGCTGGCAGCATCAGGGGCTGCCGCGGATCAAGGTTTCGATCAATATTTCGCCGGTTCAGCTCGAGCAGGAAGAGTTCGCCAGCCGTTTCATCCAGATCCTTCAGGCGCACAACCTGCCCGGTGCCCAGTTCGAAATCGAATTGGCCGAGCAGGGCTTGATCAAAGGTCGCAAGAACGTCAATGCAGGGTTGCGGATGCTCAGCGATTACGGCATCTCGATTGCCATCGATGATTTTGGTCGCGGCTACTCGTCCCTCAGTCATCTGCAGAGCTTCCCGGTCAATACCCTGAAGATCGATCGCGCCTTCGTGCGCGAAATCGAAGCCGAGCACAACAAGTCCTGTATTGTCGATGCCATCGCCATGATGGCCAAGGGGCTCAAGCTGCACATGGTGGCCGAAGGGGTGGAGAATCAATTGCAGCTCGACTACCTGCTCAAGCTGGGCTGCAGTGAAGTTCAGGGGCATCTCTACGGCGAGGCGTTACCGGCCATGGAGGCCTTCGCCATGCTCCGCAGCAGGCCTCAGGAAGGCCCCCACTTCATCCTGCCGAACTAAAGCCTTGACGACCGGCAATACGAAAGCCCGCGTTCTGCTGATCGCGGGCTTTTCAGTTTATTCTGAGGAAGTCCGCCAGCCCATTTTCAATAAACCTATAGAACATATGCGAACCACATTTGATCGGGCTTTTGAAAACGGTTCTTAGATATTTGTTGGTGAAAACGGAAGCTTTCAATTCTGCTGAGTTTTGACAAACACGGAATCGTCTAGGATACTGAATTCGGCCTATCTCAATATTTAAGCTAAACGAGAACGGCCCACGATTTGGTAATTGCGGGCTGGCGGTGTTCTATAGATAGTGACTTATTGGACATCTCCGGGTCAGGAATTATAGCGTGGGAAGGTCCGGAGGACGAGGTGCCGCCTGTCAGGTATACTCTAAATAACTGTTTTCAAGCATATAAGGGACAAGGTCGGCTATGGAGTGGAAACCCAGTCAATTTCCGTACATAAAAAACTTGACCCCGGAATACGAAAAAGCGCTTAGAAAGTCCCCCCTGCTCAATATTGATTCTCTGTTGATCCCTTCTCCCTATGTTCTTGATAAAACCATCGATATCGACTACGAGCACAGCTTCGTGTGGGACGAAAAAGGGGAACTGCTCGGATATCTGCTGGTCTACGCGACGCCTGACCAGAAAAAATTCCATATCTACAAGCTGGTCACCAATCCCTTCGGCCGGGGAAAGGGAATCGGTTCGGCCTTCGTTCGCTACCTTGCGCACAAGGTGGATCCTGATGCCCTTATCTATCTCTATGTCTGGGATAAGCTCTTAAGCTCCATCGATTTTTTCCAGACCAGGGGTTTCAGCACCATGGATCAGATTGTCTTCCGTAAGATGAAATTCCAACTGATGACTGCCACGGCTGGGCTGATCAAGGAGAAGGTGGATTCAACCAAACGCCCGGAAGTCACAGTGCTCGAAGAACTGAGCAAGGTGCGCCACGATGTGAAAAAATCGCTCAAGGTTCTCTTCGACATGACCGCCATGCTGTCGGTCGGCAACTTCAACAAGGTTGCCGAGGATATCAACCGGGAAACCACCGCGCTGCTTAACACCCTGAATATGTACGAAGACACGATCCACCAGTCGCACAAGGTCTCGCTTAAGGATCTGATCACGGAGCGCGTCATTCCCTTCATCGAAGCGGTGGACAGCAAATGTGCGGTGAAGATTGTCCTCAGGTCGAAGATCGAGCCCGTCAACGGCAGTTATATCAGCTGTAGCAGGGCCCTGATCAATATTATCTCCAACGCGTTGGATGCCATCAAGTCAGCAGGGCGGCCTGGACTGATCGAATTCCTGCTGGAACAGCAGGAGGATATCGTGACCCTGGCCATAACCGACAATGGCACAGGAATCTCTGCGCAGAGGTTGGAAAAAGGGGCGGACCAGGTGCCGCTGTTTGTCGGCAAGTCAACCAAGGGGGCCGAGGACGGCAAAGGGGTCGGGACGCAACAGACCTACGATACGTTTGGCGCCGACCACATTGAGGTGGCCAGCAAGGAAGGGGAATTTACCCGCTGGACCATCCGCCTGAAGAGAAGCACCTCCAGGGATACGGAGTTGCTGGCCGATCTGAGCACCCGCTATGTCAGGTTGATCAAAGTGACGCAGGGAACCAAGCTCACCAAGGAGACCAGCCGGAATGATATTACCATCTTCATCTGGCAGCTCAGGCAGATGGAGCTGTTCAGCTACGACCTCATTTACCATTTCAGCCGGCACAACAATATCCGCGATATCTTTCATAGCGTGCTGCTCTATCGCTTCGGCGGCAAATCGTTCGACTACTTGAAGGAAGAGCTGGGCAAGTGTCGCATCGACAACAGCGAGATCAGGTCATGGTTGCTCGGGATCAGCAGGCGGCTTAACAAATATGATACCTGTATCATGCGAAATGTGCCGTTCCAGGAATACAAGGACGTCCTGTTCCAGAGTTACGGCCAGTCCACTGACCGCACCATGATCTTCACCCTTGACCCCGACACTGGGAATTTTTTTACCACGGATCGGAAACTGGCGGAACATCTCGACTTTGTACCCTACCTGGGGCGTGAAAAGGATGAGCTGCTACGGGGTGAGCTGGTTGGCGATGTCAGGAACGTCAGCAGCCCGATTTACCTGGGAGTCTGGACAACAAGAAGCCTTGATGACCTGCACGGCAAAATGAAGTTGATTCAACGGGGTGCCAGGCAGTTGTTGCTGATGGGGCTTGAAAAAGAAAAGCGGATCGCGTTCTACAACACCACCTACAATACCTGTGAAAGCGAGATCGACACCTTGAAGACGGTCAGCTTGGGCGAAATGGCCTCTCTGGATGAGGCTGACTTCGGCCGCTTCATCAGACCGGCAGACAGCGAAATGGGTGGCCTTCTGGCCTTTGATTGAATTTTATTACACTCTCGACCCAGTCATGGACATCCTGTCGTAAAACTTGAATGATCTGAGCGGGGCATATTTGACGCTGACGGCGTGTACTAAAATTTTGTCAGATGGGATTTACGACAAATCTCACTTGTCTTGGACGTTTTGAGATGGAGGGATTGATAGCACCTAATCCATTTTCAAAAATCAAAAACTCACTGATGGAGACGAATTTCTGATCAAGCCAGACCATTAGCATAAGTAGTAAGTTGTGACAAAGACCGCCACCTTTCAGATTCGGGTGGCGGTTTTGTTTACTAACAGTTGGCTGGTTTCACGTCACTATGGGGTTGAATTTATTCTCCGCTTTCGTCATTTTCGACGGACAGACCTGCCCGTTAGCGCAGCCGTCAGGATGGCAGGAAGGCCGAAGAGTCGCGCACATATCCGGCGGTTTTAATGCCTTTCAGCTTGTCGGCGAGCCGCTCGCGCTGAATCGAACATTTGGCGAAATCCAGTTCACCGAGAGGCTGGCCGCCGGCCTGCCAGGCCGCCATCCAGTGATCGACGATCTCATTCACTGCGACAGCGTAGAGAAAATCGGTCACCTCGCGGCGGGTCTGCCCCAGGTAGGGGTTCCGATAATCGCGGATGATACGGGACAGGCTGCCGTTAATATCCTTGACCGGCTGGTAGCCGTCGTGCTCAACCTTGCCGGGGATGAGGTCGCTGATGCCATGAAAGTTCAGCGGGGTTACGGTTTCGGCCAGGTAGCCGGCCAGAACGCCAAAGCGGTGCGTGGTGTTGAAGCTTTCGAGTTTATTTTTCTGCAATTTTTTCACCAGCGCCTGATAGATCGTTTTGGCCTGGTAGGGGTCGAAATCCTTCTTTCCGGCCAGGTCGATGTGATGGATCCCCTTGTGCACACTCTCGAAATTTTCAACCAGGTAGCCCTGTAATTTCTCCGGCGCGAAATAGATCGCATCGCGAATAATCTGACAGCGGGTCTGGCTGTTGAATGCCAAGGCGGATTGAGCATTGAACAGGCTGAAAATTAGTAACAGACTGACAAGAATTTTTTTCTGCATATCACCCTCCTGGAAAGCGCAGTTAGATAGAATAATGAATAATTACCAGTTCATTTCTACACAGGTCAAGTGACTGACGAACATATGACCGGAAACGATTTATCGCGGAGAAGGGAAGGTGAGAGTTGCAGAAACTGGATGAGAGCCTTTTCGCCCGGGTTACCGCGCTGTCTCGGCAAAGCCCGCGGTTACGGCAGAATTACAATCTCCACCAGGACTACAGCGAGCCCTGCCAACGCCTGCTGAACGCCCTGCAGCCGGGAACCTACGTGCGCCCCCATCGTCATTTGAATCCGCCGAGACCGGAATGCTTCATCGCTCTGCGTGGGCGTATGGCGGTGGTTCTTTTCAACGACCATGGCGAGATCAAGGAGGTTGTCGAATTCGCTCCCGCAGGGCCGGTGCACGGGCTGGATGTCCCGGCCGGCAGCTGGCATGCGCTTGTCGCCCTGGAACCCGATTCACTTTTCTTCGAGTGCAAGCCTGGCCCCTACGAGCCGTTGTCCGATAAAGATTGGGCGCCCTGGGCGCCGGCGGAAGGGGGGGCTGCGGCGAAGCACTACCAGCTGGAACTGGAGAAAGCGGTTCTGGCTCATCGCGCGAAATAAAACGGTTCTATAGCGGTAAAACCAAAAGAGAAAGATTATTGCCTGTCTCTGCGAACTCCGCGTACTCAGCGCCTCTCCGTTATAAAGCTTTTCTTCGTGCCCTCGGTGCCTCGCCTAAGAGCGCCTACTTTTGGTGGTGGCAGCAGCCTTTGTTTTGGTTATAGGTCCGAAATAAAAAGTCCGGCTCTCCTGTGAGGGGGAAGAGCCGGGCGCCCCCGGGCTGTCTCGGGTAGTTCGGGTAGCTCGGGGATTTCGGTTACAGGTTTTGAATTGAGTTCAGTCCGGAGTCGCCTCGCCCAATAATTCCATCAGGTGCAGAACCGGTTGTGGCATTCCCGCTTCACGCAGCCCCCAGGCCAGCTGCAGGTGGCAGCCGGGGTTGGCGGTGACCAGGATATCGGCGCCGGTCGTTTTGACGTTGTTCAGCTTGCGATCGAGAATCTGCTGGCTCTCCTCGGTGAACTTGAGGCTGAAGGTGGCAGCGCTTCCGCAGCACCAGCTGGCCTCCTTCATCTCCCGGTAGTCGATCCCCGGGATCGTCTTGATCAGCTCACGCGGCTGTTCGGTGATCCCCTGTGCGTGGCAGAGGTGGCAGGGCTCGTGATAGGTGACTGATTTGTTGATGGTTTTCAGCCCCTCGGTGCGGATGCCCTGTTCGATCAGAAACTCGCTGACATCCTTGATCTTGCCGCGGAACAGCTCGAGCCGGGCGTGATCCTGGCGCTCGGCGAGGATCTCCTCGTACTCCTTGAGCGCGGCGCTGCAGCCGGCGCAGTCGGTGACGATGGCGTCAACCTCCATGTCGAGGAACAGGTCGAGGTTGTGAGTGGCAAGCTGCCGGGTGGTCTCGCGATCCCCCTCGGTCAGGTGCGGCGCGCCGCAGCATTTCTGCTGCTTCGGGGTGTGTACATCAAAGCCCTGGTCGCTGAGCACGCGGACCGTCTGTTTGGAAACTTCGGCATACATCAGGGTCATCACGCAGCCGAGGAAGAAGGCCACCTGGCCGCGTTTCTCGCCACGCGCCGGGGTGAATTCCGGCAGCCGCTGGCGCAACGGCTGATGCAGCTCCGGCATCATCCCTTCGGCTTTATCTATCCATTTCGGGCCCAGCTTCAGCATCCGGCTGTTGCGTACCAGCCATTGAACCCCCAGCTTCTGATAAAGCCGCGCCGGCAGCATGGAGGTTTCCAGCTTGTCGGGATCGGGGAGCATCTTCTGCAGGATGAAGTTGCGGAACGACGCCTGCCACTTCGGCAGCGGCAGCTGCTGATGGACCTGGCTGCGGCAGACCTCCATCACCTCGCCGGCGCGCACGCCCGAGGGGCAGGCGGTCGTGCAGGCGCGGCAGTCGAGACAGAAGAAGGCCTCCTCTTTGACCGCTTGGGTGAATTCAAGCTTCTCTTCGGCCACCGCCCGGGCCAGGGCGACCCGGCCGCGCGGGCTGGAGCGCTCCCGCCCGGTCAGGGCGAAGGTCGGACAGGTCGGCAGGCAGAAGCCGCAGCGCATGCACTGCAGTGTGTCTTCATATTTCGGGGCATCCTGTTCAGTAAAGTTGCCGTGTTTTTC
>CALZHR010000039.1 GCA_945787335.1 uncultured Desulfuromonadales bacterium | reverse complement strand
GTCATGCATTATCGCAAGGTGCAGTTCGACGTCCCGCTGAGTGAAGACTATTTTTCGCTTCGACAATTAAAAGGGCGCCGCTGATGCTCTGGCAACTGGCACTGCGCAACATCTGGCGCAACCGTCGCCGGACCCTGCTGACCCTGTCGGCGATGGTGGTTTCCTCGGCGTTGCTGATCCTCTGCCTGGGGATTTTTTCCGGGATGCTCAAGGATATGCTGGCGTCGGCGACCGAACAGTATTTTGGTCACCTGGTGATCAGTGCGCAAGGCTATCAGGATGATCGGGATATGTTCGCTAACTTCAGCGCTGATGAGCAACTGAGCCAGCTGCTGCGGCAACCGCAGATCCAGGGCTTTTCCCCGCGGCTGCGCAGTTTCGGTTTGCTCTCGCATCGCCAGCAAAGTTTACCGGTCGAGCTGCTCGGCGTGTTGCCACAGCAGGAGCAGACGGTGACCAGGCTGCAGGAGCATTTGACGGCCGGAGCTTACCTGGCGCCGGACGACGCCGATGGCGCCCTGCTCGGGGCGGGGCTGGCGCGGCGACTTGAGGTGGCGCCAGGGGATATGCTGGTGTTTGTTACCCAGGCTGCCGACGGTTCGATCGGCAATGAACTGCTGCAGGTCCGGGGGGTTTTTTCCACCGGCGATCAGGGGCATGACAACAGCCTTGCGTTGGTACCGTTGCGCTGGTTGCAGCAGCTGTTGGTGTTGCCGGACACCTTGCATGAAATATCTCTACGGATCGCAAATCCTCTGCAGGCGGCGCAGCTGGCCGCAGGTTTGCGCGGCCAGCTGTCGGCAGGAATCGAAATTCTAGACTGGGGAGAGATGCTCCCGGAAATGCGTGAGGTGGTGGCCAGCTATGATGTCTCGCGGATGATCATCGTCGTCATTCTCTACATCGCCACCGGCCTCGGCATCCTCAACACCTTTTTCATGTCGGTGCTCGAGCGCACCCGCGAATTCGGCGTGCTGATGGCGATCGGCATGCGCCCCGGCCAGGTGCGGCTGATGGTGCTGCTGGAGACCTTAAGTATGGGCGTGCTGGCGCTGATCTGCGGCGTCGCTCTGGGTGTCTTGCTCAGCCTCTACATGGCACAGGTCGGCATCGATCTGTCCGGCAGCCTGACGCCGATCACCTACGCCGGCGGCACCATCCTGCCGCGGTTGCACGCGGTACTGGAACCGGCCAATATCCTGATCCCTGCCGTAACCCTGTTACTGGTCTGCCTGCTGGCCGGATTCCTGCCCGCAAACCGCGCCGCGCGCATGCAACCGGTGGTGGCGATCCGCGAGGAGTAGCGATGGACCTGGTTCTGCTGGCCTGGAAAAACCTCTGGCGCAATCGGCGCCGCACCCTGATCACCTTAAGTGCGCTCAGTTTCAGTTTGATGCTGGTGCAGGCCTTTCATAACCTGTCTTTCGGCGTTTACTCGGCGATGATCGACAGTGGCGTTCGCGCTGGAACCGGTCATCTGGTGGTCTATCAGCGCGATTACGCCGAGCTGCGTGATGAAAAATATTCCTTTGTGCCGCAGCAGCTAATCGAACAGATTTCAAGGTTTGAAGGGGTAGAGGCGGTGCTGCCGCGGCTGTATCTGCCGGGACTGGCGCAATCGAGTCGGGAAAGTCGCGGCATTCTGCTCACCGGGGTTATGCCGCAGGCGGAAGCGCGGGTCAATCCTTTCTTGTCCAATTTGCCGGCGGATCAGCAACTGCCGTCGTTGTCGGGGCGGGAAGCGCTGCTCGGCAGCCGGCTGCTCAAAGAGTTGCAGCTGAAACCGGGCAACAAGTTTGTCGTCACCCTGCAGGGGCGCAGTGGTGAACTGGTCAGTGAGATGT
>CALZHR010000038.1 GCA_945787335.1 uncultured Desulfuromonadales bacterium | reverse complement strand
TTGCGATCCTGGTGCATCCCGACAACCCGGTCGCTGGCCTCAGCTGGCGGCAGGTGCAGAAAATCTTTTCCGGGGAGATCCAGCGCTGGTCGGAGGTCGGCGGACAGGCCGCGATGATCATGCCGATCGCCCGGCTGCACTGTAAGAAACGCCCCGGTCACTGGCGGCTGCTGCTCGATCATCCGGATCAGTTTTCGCTGCAGACCCAGGAAGTCGGTTCCATCGACGACATGTATGCGCTGGTCAAGCGGCATTCGGAAGCGATCGGCTACGAAGTTGCCGATGGTTACCACTCCCGTGGCACCAAGAGTCTGCGGATCGACGGCATGGATCCGAGCGATCTGGGCCAGCTGCGTTCCGGCGCCTACCCCTTCTACCGGGTTCTCAACCTGACCCTGTGGGACGCGCAGCAAAACGACCGAAAGTTACAGGACTTATTTAAGCACCTCGTTGCCTATGTCGAAAAGCATGGGCGGGACACAGGTCTGTTGCCGGCCAGTGAACTGCGTGCTGCCGGCTGGCAGTTTGCCGAGGGCGAGTTGATCGGCGCCCCGGCTGACACAACTGAGTGAAAGACGAGTCATGAGGACACAGAAGCGATTTTCCTTCCGGAGGGGGCTGACGGCGAAACTGATCGGCATGTCCCTGCTGGTGGGGCTGCTGATCTGGGTTCTTGCCCAGGGCTATGAAAACCGGACGCTACAGGCGGCGTTCGAGGACCATATGCGGGAGATGCTCGACGACCAGGCCCGTAGCGACCGTCTCGATTTCGATCAGTTCGGCAAGAGGTTTTTACAGGTGGCCCAATTGATGGTCGGCCAGCAGCGTTTTCAGCAGCATTTCTCTGCATACTCTGCGCTGTCTCCGGCGCCGCCGCCACGCAACTTCACTTCCCCCCCGGACTGGCTCCTCGGCCGCAGCGCGCTGCGATCCCTGGCGGTTCCCCGCTGTGCTCTGGTTTTCAACGCCCGCCGCGCGCTGCTGGAAAGCTACTGTCATGATCAGCTGTCGCTCCCACCCCAGCTAATCCACCCCAACGAAATGCTGCTGCAGAAAAGCCTCGATCAGACCCACATGACCCTGCTTGAGGGAACCCCCTATATGTTGACGGCGGCAGCCACCGAGGTCGCCGGTGAGAGGCTGCTGTTGCTGCTCGCCCTGCCGATCGATGAATACCTGCTGCTCAGCCTGAACCTCGATCACGATCGTCTGATGGCCCTGGTTTCACTCAATGAGCGGGAGATCCTGATCAGCAGCAACCGGCAGCTGATCCCGGTCGGCACCCCCCTGGCCGAGCTGGAAAAGACTTACGTCATCAGCGGGCGCAGCTTCCATGACAAGGGCGGGGCGGAGATGGTCATCAGCCTCAACTCATTTCTGCCCCGCGCGGAACTGAACCAGATGAAGGAGGCTTTTGTTAATAACAGCCGCTGGCAGCGGACCATGGCGACCCTGGTCGTGCTGTTCGGGCCGATCCCGATCATCGTCTGGGCCGCCTCCCGTATCCGCCGGCTGACCGATCGGGTCCGCAGTTTCAGCAGCGAGACCCTGCGCTCCGACCAGCTGGTTGAGCAGAGCGGTGATGAGTTGTGCGTGCTGGATGAGAATATCTCGCTATTGATGAATGAAGTGCTCGACTCACATCAGCTCATCCGCAGTGAAACCCTCAACGAGGCCCAGCTGAAGAACACTCTGGAGCAGCAGCGCCAGCAACTGGAGCTGCTGTTGCTGATCACCGAGGTTCTGAATGTCGGCGTGTTGAGTGAAAACCCTCAGCTCAAGGCCGAAAACCCGTTGATGGCTCAGTGGGCGGAAAAGTTTGGCGGGTTGGAGCCGTTCCGCACCGAGGCGGGAAAACCGGAACGCCGCAACCTCGCCGACCCGCAGGGCAATGAGCATACCTTTGAGCTGCAGGCGATGTGTTTCAGCGCCGGGGAGAATGTGGTGCTGGTCAGCGATCTGACCGCCCAGCTGCAGGCGGAAACAGAGAAAGAGCGGCTGCAGGCGGAACTGCTGCAGGCGCAGAAGATGGAGTCTGTCGGTCGGCTGGCCGGCGGCGTGGCGCACGATTTCAACAATATTCTCACTGCCATCGGCGGCAATCTGCACCTGATGGGGCGGAAGGTGGCTGCGGACGATCCCCTGCGCAAGTATATGGGGGTGATCGACGACGCCAGCCGCAAAGGCGCCGAACTGACCCGGCAGCTGCTCGGCTTCAGCCGCAAGCAGCTCATCGCCCCCAAGCCGTTGATCCTCAATCAGACCATCGAGCAGCTGCTGCAGATGCTGCGCCGGCTGATCGGCGAGAATATCGAGATCGAAACCTCGCTGCAGATCGGCCTCTGGCCGGTGGTGATCGATGGCACCCAGGTTGAGCAGGTCATCATGAACCTGGCGGTCAATGCCCGCGATGCCATGCCCGAGGGCGGCCGGCTGCTGATCGAAACCTGCAATGTCGAACTGAGCGAGGACTACGCCCGGAAACATCTTGGCGTGACGGCCGGCGAGTACGTCTGCCTGTGCGTCTCCGACACCGGCCAGGGGATCAGCCCGGACGACCAGAAGCATATCTTCGAGCCCTTTTACACCACCAAGGCCAAGGGGGAGGGGACCGGGCTGGGGCTGTCGATGGTCTACGGTATCGTCAAGCAGAATAACGGCAACATCTACGTTTACAGCGAGCCGGACGAGGGGACCACATTCAAGATCTATCTGCCGCGCAGCCTGCAGGTGGTTGCCGAGCCGCCGAGCGAGCCGAGCTCCGCGGAGATCCCGCGCGGCAGCGAAACCATCCTGCTGGTCGAGGATGACGACGGGGTCCGGTCCTTCGTCGTTGCGGTGCTCTCCGAACTCGGCTACACGGTGCTCGAAGCGGCCGACGGCGAAGAGGCGATCCGCTCATTCGAGAAGTATCATGGCAAGATCCACCTGCTGCTGACCGACGTTGTGCTGCCGAAGATGAATGGCCAGAAGATCGCCGCAGAGCTGAGCCGGCGCTCGGAAGATCTGCAGGTGCTCTACATGTCCGGCTACACTCAGAACGCCATCGTCAACCAGGGGGTGCTGGCCGAAGGGATCCATTTCCTGCCCAAACCGCTCGATCTGGAAAACCTGGCGCAAGCGGTGCGCCGGGTGCTCGACCCGCAGGTGCTCAGTTAGCCTGGCGCGGAATGGCATGAGAGAAGATATTTACCGATAAAAAAGGGAGGCCAAACAGCGGCCTCCCTTTCATTTTATGCCGGCAAGTCAACTGTCCTGTCTGCCCGGCAGCACCAGATTAAGAATCACGCCGATAACCCCGGCCAGGCCGATGCCGCCGAGTTTCACCACCGCCAGGTCGAAGTTCATCCCGCCGATCCCGAACACCAGAATAATCGCGACAATCGCCAGATTGCGCGGCTCCATCAGGTCGGTGCCGGCCTTGACCAGCGTGCTGATGCCGATAACCGCGATGGCGCCGAACAGCAGCACCATGATGCCACCCATCACCGGCACCGGGATGGTATTGAGGAAGCCGCCCAGCTTGCCGACGAAGGCGAGCAGGATGGCGGCGATCGCCGCCCAGGTCATGATCGCCGGGTTAAACGCGCGGGTCAGGGCGACGGCGCCGGAGACCTCCGAATAGGTGGTGTTCGGCGGGCCGCCGAGAAAGGCCGCCAGGCTGGTGGCCAGGCCGTCGCCGAGCAGGGTGTTTTTGATCCCCGGCTCTTCGACGTAATCCTTGCCGGTGATGCCGCCGATCGCCAGCACGTCGCCGAAGTGCTCGATCGCCGGGGCGATGGCGACCGGAACGATAAACAGGATCGCTTCAAGGTTCCAGGTCGGGAAGGTAAAGTCGGGGACGGCGAACCAGGGCGCCGCGGCAACCTTCTGCATCGAGACCAGAGCCGGGGCGGTCCAGTTCTGCAGACTGCCGGGATCGAACGCGACTTGTGTTGCTGCAGAGAATCCTGTGACATCCAGAATCAGGGCGCTGGCATAACCGGCGGCGATGCCGCAGAGGATCGGGATCAGCTTGAAGATACCGCGGCTGAGCAGCGAGACGAGGATGGTGGTCAGCAGCGCAATGCCGGCGATGATAAAAGCGCTGGTCTCCGGCACCAGCCAGGCGGCGCCGTCGCCGGTGCGGCCCGAGGCCATGTGCACGGCGACCGGAGCCAGCACCAGGCCGATGACCATGATCACCGGGCCGGTGACCACCGGCGGCAGAATGCGGTGCAGAATGTCCGAGCCGAAGACGCGGATCGCCAGGCTGAGCAGCACATAAAACACCCCGGCGGCGGCCAGGCCGCACATGGTCCCGGGAACCCCCCACTGCTGCACGCCATAGATGATCGGCGCGATGAAGGCAAAGCTGGAGGCGAGAAAGACCGGCACCTGACCACGGGTCACCGCCTGGAAGACCAGGGTGCCGGCGCCGGCGGTAAACAGCGCAACGTTGGCGTTCAGGCCGGTCAGCAGCGGCACCAGGACCAGCGCGCCGAAGGCGACGAACAGCATCTGGGCGCCGATCAGGGCGTCCCGGGGCCGGAGATTGTAATCTGTGGCAGCTCTTTCGTTCATATGTCATTGACCTCCAAAGAAAAAGGGCGTCCCACCGGGACGCCCCTACAGGTTGCCCGGCGGAACAGATTGCAGGGGCGAGCCGCTGGCTCGCCCGATGACGTTGCCGCGTTTATTTCGTCCCGAAAATCTTATCGCCGGCATCTCCCAGGCCGGGGATGATATAGCCGTTCTCGTTGAGGTGATCGTCGATCGACGCGACGTAGACGTCGACGTCGGGGTGGGCCGCTTTGAGCTTCTCCAGCCCCTCGGGAACCGCGACCAGGAACAGCCCGCGAATGCTGGTGCAGCCGGCGTCTTTGAGCATGTCGATGCAGGCGATCAGCGAACCGCCGGTGGCCAGCATCGGGTCGAGGATCAACGCGGTGCGGTCGTCCATGTTGCTGGTCAGCTTTTCGAAATAGGTGACCGGCTCAAGGGTCTCTTCGTTGCGGTAGAGGCCGACCACGCTGACCCTGGCGCTGGGGATCAGGTCGAGCACGCCATCCATCATCCCCAGCCCGGCGCGCAGAATCGGCACCACGGTGATCTTCTTCCCCTTGATCCGATCGACGCTGACCGGTCCGCACCAGCCCTCGATGGTCTCCGGCTCGGTTTCCAGGTCCTTGGTTGCCTCGTAGGTGAGCAGGCGGGCCACTTCGGAAGCCAGTTCACGGAAATCCTTGGTGCTGATATCGTTCTGCCGCATCAGCCCGAGTTTATGTTTCACCAGCGGGTGATTGACTTCAACAACGGCCATGAAGATCTCCTTGGAAGGAATAAAAGTTTCGGCAAATTCAACAGCGCAGCATAGGCTGCATTGGCGTTATGGGTCAAGGGGCTGCCCGGGAACCGGCTTGAAATTAATATCTTCCAATATTTTTTCATTCTGCTAAGATAGTGAATCGAATAGGGACGATCGGACTTTACTCAGGCCGAGATAGAAATGACAGGTTATAGAACTATGCGTTACGCGATTGCTCTGCTGCTATTTTTCCTGCTGGCCGGTTGCGCCCGTGGGCCACGGCCGATCCTGGCCGAACCGCCAAACAAGCACGATCTGCGGCAGGACCGACAATCCTGTAAAGACTTCGCCAGCAAGTTCGGGGTCATCGACATGGCGCCGGTCATGCCCGGAAGCAGCCAGACCGAGTTTCCCGATGGCCAGCGGCAGGTACAGCTCTACGAATCCTGCATGTTGAAAAAGGGCTACCGTTTCTAGCGGAATCATATCCCCCAAAACGTTCTTTCTTCCAGTGTGGCAGTTGCGTTATAGTGGTCGGCCGGGTTTCCCGGCCGACCAC
>CALZHR010000037.1 GCA_945787335.1 uncultured Desulfuromonadales bacterium | reverse complement strand
TTAATTTCCTCAAGGAAATAATCCCGCTTATCCATGATCTCCGCTTTCATATGCGAAGTGAGGCCCGCGATAACAACCTCAGAAATCGCGATGGTCTTGCTCTTGATGATGTTGTAAGAAATCATGCGAAAGCTGACACCAACAATGATCAACAGGATCACCGAGGCCAGCAACAGAAAGTTGAGCATATTTCGTACGGTTATCGTTTTAATACTCGGTTTTTTAAGCTGGAAGTGCGGACTGTTCTCCTGATCGGAATGCTGGTTTTCGGCTTGTATTTTTCTTTTCATGTAGGGTTTCCCGGCATTCTTCCTTAACAGAATTGGACTCCGGCAGGCGGGCGTGATCTGGGCGCCAAAATATTAGCATATACTAATTACGCAGCAAGTCAAGAATGAACTGTCTGGGCCGTTACTGCATTAATTATTACGGATCATCAGATGAGACTGGTGACGGCAAAACCCGCAAAGCAGCAGGTCATTTTTTCTCAATAAGGGATCTATGTTTGCGGGCAGGAAAAGGCTGCCGAAACTGAAGAGAAATATTAGAGTGTCACGCGATAGCAAATTGAGTTGAAGGGTTATACAAAAAAAATGGGGAACCGGTGAGGTTCCCCAATTTTGAACGTAGGAGGTAACGTCCAAGATTTTTTGGACAGCAGCCGGCGCTGAGCGGACGCCGAATGCTGTTGGTCTATTTACTTCGCAAGTGCCGTGCCAAGGTTGATTTCTGCAAAATCAACAGCTTAGCCCCGTCTCCAGGTGAGGCAATCTGCCCCGCCGGGGCATTTTGCCCCAAACCCTGACGAAACTATTCCTCTTTCAGCTTGCGGTAGAGGGTCTTGCGGTCGACCCCCAGCAGGCGTGCCGCCAGGGTCCGGTTGCCGTCAAGCTGGTCGAGCACCTGGCGGATATAGCGGCGCTCCATCTCTTCGAGCGGCAGGATGGTTCCGGGATCGACCAGGCTGGCCGGCAGCGGCTTTTCGCTGCCCGGCTGGCGCAGCTGCTCCGGCAGGTCTTCCACCGTGATCAGGTCGTGATAGCTCAGCGCCAGCGCCCGTTCGATGACATTACGCAGCTCGCGGACGTTGCCCGGCCAGTGGTAGCCGAGCAGGCAGGCGGCGGCCGGCTGCGCCAGCCCGGTGACCGATTTGCCGAACTTCCTGCTCAGCTGCTGGATGAAGTTCAGCGCCAGCAGCAGAATGTCGTTGCCCCGCTCGCGCAGCGGCGGCAATTCGAGCTGAATGACATTCAGCCGATAGTAGAGGTCGCTGCGGAAGCGCCCCTGGCCGACTGCGTCGTCCAGATCGCGATGGCTGGCGGCGATCACCCGCACATCGCAGTCGATCTCACTGCTGCCGCCCAACGGCCGCACCCGATGATCCTGCAGCACCCGCAGCAGCTTCGGCTGCAGGGATAACGGCATCTCGGCAATCTCGTCGAGCAGCAGGGTGCCGCCGGAGGCTTCGACGAACAGCCCCTTGCGCGCCTCGCGGGCATCAGTGAAGGCGCCGCGGACGTGCCCGAACAGCTCGCTCTCCAGCAGGTTCTCCGGCAGGGCGGCACAGTTGATGGCGACGAACGGCCCCTCGTGCCGCTGGCTCTGACGGTGCAGGGCGCGGGCGACCAGCTCTTTGCCGGTGCCGCTCTCGCCGCTGATCAGCACCGAGGTCTCAAGGTCAGCGATCCGGGTGATCTGCTGTTTGACCTGCTGCAGGGCGGCGCTCTCGCCGAGCAGTTCGTCCTCCGGCTGCTGGCGGCGCACCTGATCCTTGAGCAGACGCACCTTCTCCTGCAGGGCGCGGTGCTGCAGGGCGCGGCCCAAGGCGATGTTGAGCAGGTCGAGATCGACCGGCTTGATAACGAAGTCGTAGGCGCCGGCGCGCAGTGCGGCGATCGCCGTCTCCAGGCTGCCGAAGGCGGTCATGATCACCACCGGCAGGTCGGGACGGTTGCCGTGCAGCTCGGCACAGAAGTCGATGCCGCTGGTTCCCGGCATGTTCAAATCGGTCAGCACCAGATCGACCTCCTCGGCGTGCAGCAGCTCGCGGGCCGAATCAACCTGCAGCGCAGTCAACACCTGGTGGCCGCGGCGGCGCAGATCCTCCTCGAGCAGTTCGCAGAGCGCCCGATCATCGTCGATCACCAGAATCCGGCCGGGCCGGTTCGGTTCGGTCATCCGTCTACTCCATTTTCTTTCAGCGGCAGGTAGATGCTGAAACAGCTCCCCTCGCCCGGCCTGCTGTCGACCTCGATCCAGCCGCCGTGATCCTCGATGATCCCGTAGGTGATCGAGAGACCCAGGCCGGTCCCCTGGCCGACGTCCTTGGTGGTAAAGAAGGGATCGAAAATCGCATCAAGATGCTCCGGATCGATGCCGGTCCCTTGATCGCGTACCTGCAACAGCGCCCATTTGTCCGCCGGGACAGGCCGTTCTTCGAGCGGCTTATCCGGTGCCGCCAGCTGGCAGGAGAGACTTAGCGCCCCGCCTTCGGGCATCGCCTGGATGCCGTTCAAACTGAGATTGAGCAGCACTTGCTGCAGCTGCGCCGGGTCGGCATCGACCAGCAATGCCCGGACCGATTCGTGGAGCTGCACGCTGACTCTCTGCTCGTGGGCGCTCGGCTCCAGCAGCGGCAGCACCGCACGCAGCGCGCCGTTGAGGTCGACCGGCTGCTTGCGGGCCTCGCCGCGACGGGCAAAGCTGAGCAGCTGTCGCATCAAACCGGTCATCCGCTCAGCCTGCTCGCTGATGATCCGCGACGAGCGGTCAACCGCCTCGCGCTCCATGCCGGCACTGCTGATCAGCTTGGCCCGACCGGCGATAACATTGAGCGGCGTACCGAGTTCGTGGGCCATCCCCGCCGAGAGCCGCCCGAGGGTCGCCAGCCGTTCAGTGTGGCGCAGCTTCTCCAGCGCTTCGATCTTCGCCTGGTTGGCGGCCTGCTCCGCCTCGCGCGCTTCGGCCAGCTGACTACGCATTGTTTCGATGGTGTTTGCCAGCTCCCCCAGTTCGCCGCCGCCGGAGATCTTCAGGCTGGTACTGAAATCGCCGCGGCCGATCCGTTCCGCCTGGGCGCGCAACCGGCGCATCGGCTTGTTGATCCAGAAGCTGCCGAGTACCGTCATCAGCAGGATGCCGGAGACTACCGAGGCGCCGACCACGATCGCCGAGCGACGCAGACTCTCTTCGACGTAATCGTGCATTTCATCCATCGATTCAGAGAGTTCGATGGCACCGATCCGTTCCCCGTCGACCAGCAGCGGCAGATAGGTGAGCAGAAAATCGCGACCTTCGGGCGAACCGGCCAGCAGGGCGACGGTCTCCTCATCGTATAATTCATCGAGCTGATCGAGCGGCACCCGCGGCTGAAATTGCGGCGGCTGGTTCGCTTCGATCCAGACCCAGCGCACCAGAATCTCCTTGTAGCCGCGGTTGGCCCGCTCGAGAAATTCGAGCGCCTCCTTTTCGCCGCGCTGCTTCCAGATCTCGGTCACCATCACCCGCAGGCTCTCGCCGAGGTGGCGGGCTTCACGGCTGAGGTTCTTTTTCAGCTGCTCCCGCTCGCGTTGAATCGACAGGAAGCTGTAGATGGAAAAGATCAGCACCACGCCAAGCATGACCGCGAAGGTGATTTTCAGGGTGAGACGCATGGCTTTCGCCTTCGAAACGAGGGGCTGACGACCGGGAACCGGCCTTTATCCTGCGGCGGCTCGGGGCAGATGTCAAGCACCCAGCCGCCGGCGCCGCGGCCGGTTATCAGGAGGCACGAATAGCGAGCCTAGAGGCAGATCGCCATCAGCAGGTGACTTGCACGTAGGAGAGCCGGCGTGGTCTCTTCAGCATTGCGACAATGACCGATAGCGAATCCATTCCGCAGATAGTAGACTTCAAGGAGAGCACCGACAACCTGTATTCCGTCGCCCCGGGAGAAATTCATGACTGAACAGACCAACGCGGATCCTGAGCAGGACCAAGGCAACAAGCTCGGTACCTTTGCCGGGGTCTTTACCCCGAGCGTCCTGACGATCCTCGGGATCATCCTGTTCATGCGGCTGGGCTACGTCGTCGGAGCCGCCGGACTGCAGCAGGCGCTGCTGATCATATTGCTCGCCAACACGATTTCGGTCTTAACCAGCATCTCGCTGTCGGCGATTGCCACCAACTTGAATGTTCGCAGCGGCGGCGATTACTACCTGATCTCCCGCACCCTGGGTCTGCAATTCGGCGGCGCCCTGGGGCTGGTGCTGTTCCTCGCTCAGGCGGTCTCGATCGGTTTTTACTGCATCGGCTTCGGCGAAGTGGTCGCCGTTTTGCTCGGCGCCAGCGGCGGCACGGCCCAGCTGATCGCTCTGCTGGCGATCGCCGGGCTGTTTATCCTCGCCTGGCAGGGCGCCGACCTGGCCACCCGCTTTCAATATGTCGTCATGGCCATTCTCTGCCTGGCGCTGGGGTCATTCTTTCTCGGCGGTTTTCTGCAGTGGGAAGGGCGCCTGCTGCAGGACAACTGGCAGCCGGCGACCCAGAGTCCCGGGTTCTGGGCGCTGTTTGCGGTTTTTTTTCCGGCGGTCACCGGCTTCACTCAAGGGGTGAGCATGTCCGGTGATCTGCGCGACCCCGGCAAGAGCCTGCCGCTGGGGACCTTTCTTGCCGTCGGCGTCTCGATTCTGGTGTATTTTGCCGCCGCTGTCCTGTTTGCCGCCAGCCTGCCGCAGGAATTGATGCTCGGTGATTACCAGGCGATGAACCGGGTTGCCTGGCTGCCGCTGTTGATCACCGCCGGAGTGTTTGCCGCGACCCTCTCATCGGCGATGGCCTCATTCCTCGGCGCCCCGCGCATTCTTCAGTCGCTGGCGGCCGACAAGATCTTTCCGCTGCTGAACCCTTTCGCCCAGGGAAGCGGCCCGACCAACAATCCACGGCGGGGGGTGCTGTTGGCCGCGGCGATTGCCGTCTTGACCGTCGGCCTCGGCAACCTCAACCTGATCGCCAGCGTGGTGGCGATGTTTTTTCTGATCTCCTACGGGCTGCTCAACTACGCGACCTACTTTGAAGCCAAGGCCGCCAGCCCCTCCTTCCGCCCCCGCTTCAAGTGGTTTCATCAGCGCGCCAGCCTCGCCGGGGCGCTGGTCTGCCTACTGGCGATGCTGGCGATCGACTGGAAGGCGGGGCTGCTGGCGGTGGCAGTGCTGTTTATTCTCTACCAGTACCTGCAGCGCAGCGCCCGGCAGAGCCGCTGGGCCGACAGTCGCCGCTCCTACCGTCTGCAGCAGCTGCGCGAACATCTTCTCGAGCTCGCGCAGACCCTGGAGCACCCGCGCGACTGGCGGCCACAGATTCTGGCCTTTTCCGGCAGCCGGCCGCGCTGCCAAAGGCTGCTGAAGTTTTCTTCCTGGCTCGAAGGGGGGAGCGGCCTGACCACCCTGGTGCGGGTCCTGGCAGCGGACGACTCTCAGGCCGTGAAAAAAACCGAGACCGAAGCGGAGCTCTTCGAGGATATCGCCGCCAGCGGCGTGCCGGCCTTTCCGCTGGTGGTCACGGCCCCGACCTTCGAAACCGGCAGCGCGCTGCTGCTGCAAGCGTTCGGCTTCGGACCGCTGCGGGCCAACACCATCCTGATCAATCATCATGGCATCTATCTGCAGTATTTTTTTGCCGAGCAGCTCAAACTCTTCGGCAAGAACCTGCGCGGCGCGCAGCGGCTCGGCTACAACCTGGTGATGCTCGATGCCCAGGAGCAGGAGTGGCTGCGGCTGGAAGAACAGCCCGCCGACCAGCGGCGGATCGACATCTGGTATGAAGCGGACAGCAGCGGCGCTTTGATGCTGCTGCTGGCGCACCTGATGACCCGCTCCCCCTTCTGGGAGCAGGCCCGGTTAAGGGTGTTGAGCGCGGTTCAGGACGAGGATCGGCAAGCAACCAGAACGGCCTTGCAGCAGGAACTGGAGCAGGGCAGGATCAGGGCTGAGGCGGTGGTCGTGGACGACTTCAGCGGTGCCAGCATTGTCGAAGCCTCCGCCGATGCCAGCCTGGTGTTCCTGCCGCTGGTCATGAAGGCCGGCCAGATCTTCGACGGTGCCGGCGAGTCCGCCGACAACCTGCTGCCGAAGCTGCCGCTGGTGGCGCTGGTGGTCGCCGCGCAGCAGATCGAACTGGCGGCCGATCCGGAGGAGGGCGCGGCGGGCCGGCTGGCCCAGGCCGAAGATGCCTTGAGCGCTGCCGAGCAGCGCGTCAAACAGGCCACTGCCGAGGTGGAAGAGACCACCGCAACGATCGAAGAGAAGCTCAAAGCCTTGCTGGATGCCCGTCAGCATGGGGCAGAGGCCGAAGATGTCGCGCGACTCTATGACGAGCTCGCCAAAGCGCGGCAGCTCTCGAACAAGGCGATCCGCCGCTCAGCCAAGGCGGACGCCAAGCTTGAGCTGGAAAAGCAGCAGCTCGGGCAGTTGCGTAAGTTGTATCACTTGCCAGATGAGCCCGAGGAAGACCCGACTGACAACTCTGCCTGAGCACAAACCTCAGAGCAGCCGGCTGAGCAGCACCGGGACCGCCGTCTCGACGCGCAGGATCCGCTTTCCCAGGCTGACCGGCGCAAAGCCGCTTTCCTGCAGCTTTTCGATCTCATAGGGGATAAAGCCCCCTTCGGGGCCAATCGCCAGGCTGGTTAGACCGTTCAGCCGGACCGGGAACGGGGCGGCCGCGACCGGATGCGCGACCAGCGCCCGGCGGCCGGCGACCAGCTCCGGCAGCTCATCCTCGACAAAGGGTTTAAAGCGTGGTCGCAGGTGGACTTCGGGAAGAGTCGTATCCCGAGCCTGCTCCAGGCCAAGCAGCAGCTGCTCGCGCAACTTTTCCGGCTGCAGCAGCGGGCTGCCCCAGAAGCTTTTTTCCACCCGGTAGCTATTGATCAGGTAGATCCGCTTCACCCCCAGGGAGGTGACGGACTGCAGCACCCGCTTGAGCATCTTCGGCCGCGGCAGGGCAAGCAGCAGAAGACAGTCGAGAGGCGTCGGTGGCGGTTGCCAAAGCTGCACCTCCAGCTCGAGCCGTTCCTCGCCCAGGCCAATCACCAGGGCGTCGCCGAGCAGCCCGTCCAGCCGGCCGACCCGCAGCCGATCACCAACCGCGGCCCGGTGGACCTGGCGAACGTGCTGCAGACGGCGTCCGGTCAGCACTACGCGCTCGGCGGAGAGAAAATCGGTCTCGAAGAGCAGAATCAGATTCATAGTCATCGTCTCAGGAACAGCATTGCACAGGATCGGGTAATAATTGCGCAAGCGCCTATTTATGAAGGCTTTTTACGATTATTTTCAGCTCATTTGCCGCGCCAGCCGGGAATCTTCTGCTAAGCTATCTTCTTCGTGCCGGACGAGTATGTTTGGTCTTTGACAGAAGGAGGTTAGGATGCAGCAGTATGGAATTGACAGGTATTGCCCGCAACGCTATCTATGGCTGATCAGGGTCGCCCGTTTCCTGCTCTTCACCACCATCTTCATTGTCATCCCCGCGTTTCTCTGATTCCGCTCAGCGCGCCAGTCTTCTGATGATGCAACGCCTCAGGCCATCCGGCCTGGGGCGTTTTGTTCTTCTCTCTCTGCGGTCCTTTCGAATCAAAGCGGCACCCGGTGAATGAGCGCTGACAGGGTCGCACCGAGCAGGCCTCCCAGCAGCGCCCAGAGACCGTTGCGGATCAACCCGTACTTCCGGGTCAGCCGGTGCTTGCCGAGGTAATAGATCTCGTGCAGGTAGGCGTCGTAGAGCTTTTCCTTGTTGGTAATGCAGTCGCGAAAGCGGCTTTTGAACTCATCCTCCGACAGATCGCTGAAAGAGCGGAAATAGAACAGATTGGTGTGGTCGCTGACATGCAGCGGTGGAATGATCGCCAGGATCGAAAAAATCACCGCCAGCAGTCCCGAGCCGGCGAGCAGCAGAATCGTCGTCAGGTGCAGGCGATCGTACTGGGTCAGGGTGATGGTGATGATCAGCGAGGCGGCGGTCATGATCATCGACGCCTTGGCGTCGGCCATCTGGTTCAGGGTCATATGCTTAGTCAGGTTGGCGCGCAGGGCGTTACTGGCCAATAGACGGGGGATGATCGGCTCTTCGGACGGGCTCTGCTCGGCCATCTGACGAACTCCTTTAACAGCTCAATAGAGGATACAGCGTCTGTTATAGCGAATCCTTGCCGAAAAGCATAGCACCACGGCAACTGTCCGAAAACCTGCGCTAAACGATTCTTGTGCTATCCTTTTATGGGCTTTTAACCTGACATCGGGAGGTGCCGAATGCTGACACTGCCGCAGATCGAACAGGCCGCGCAAAACCTGCAAGGGCAGATCCGCCGAACCGAACAGATCCACTCCCCCTATTATTCCCAGCTGCTCGGCGTGCCGCTCTATTTCAAATGCGAAAACCTGCAGCACACCGGCTCCTTCAAAATCCGCGGCGCTTACCACTTCCTCTCCCAGCAGCCCCCGGAACGGACCGCCGGCGGGGTGATCACCGCCTCGGCCGGCAACCACGCGCAGGGCCTGGCCTGCGCTGCCAAGCTGCTCGACTGCCCCTGCAAGGTGGTGATGCCGGAAGGCACCCCGCTCGCCAAGGAGCTGGCGACCCTCGATTACGGCGCCGAAGTCGAGCTGGTCGGCAGCAGCTACGACGACGCCGTCAGCCATGCTAAACAGCTGGCCAAGGAGCGTGACCTGCTCTACGTGCCGGCATTTGATGACGAGCTGATCATGGCCGGGCAGGGGACCATCGGCCTGGAGATTCTCGAGGAGCTGCCGGAGGTCGAAACCCTGCTGGTGCCGATCGGCGGGGGCGGGCTGATCTCCGGCATCGCCACGGCGGTCAAGGCGAAAAATCCGCAGGTGCGGATCATCGGCGTCGAGGCGGCCTGCGTCGCCAGTGCTTCGCTGGCTCGCCGCAAGGGGAAGCCGGTCGCCGTCTCGGCGCGTTGCCACTCGCTGGCCGACGGCATCGCGGTCAAGCAGATCGGCGAGCTGACCTACCCGATCATCAACAGCTTGGTCGACGAGGTGGTCACCGTTGAAGAGGAAGCGATCGCCATGGCGATCGTCAACCTGATGGAGCGGGGCAAGCTGGTGGTTGAAGGCTCCGGCGCGGTCGGGCTGGCGGCGCTGCTCTACGGCACGAAAACCATCCACAAGGGCACCACCCTGTGCCTGCTCTCCGGCGGCAACCTCGATGTGCAGACCATGGCCCGGGTGGTCGAGCGGGGGATGCTCGCCGAAGGGCGTTATCTGAAGCTGCGCCTGGAGATGATCGACATGCCGGGCGCTTTGGCGCAGCTGACCAGAGTGCTCAGCGAGCTGGGCGCCAATATCTTCCAGGTCAGCCACGATCGCCACAAGTCGTCCCTGCCGCTCGGCGAAGCCGAGGTCATCGTCGACCTCGAGACCCGCGGCCCCGGCCACATCCACGAAATCCTCATGGCGCTCGAAGAGGAGGGCTACCGGCCGGAGGTGCAGCGCTGACCGCTCGCTGCTGGGCTCGCCCTAGCGATGCGGGCCCGGCTGCCAGAGGATATCGTCTTTTCCGCAATTGTTGCACAGCCGCGCCCAGACGAAGCAGAGGTCGGAGAGCCGGTTGATAAAGCGCAGGCAACAGGGGTTGACCTCGGCGCCGGTTTCGATGAGCGCGACCAGCTGCCGCTCGCAGCGGCGAGTGACGGTGCGGGCCAGGTGCAGAATGGCGGCGGCGCGGCTGCCGCCGGGCAGGACGAAGTTGCGCGCCGGCTCAAGCTGTTCATTCGCTT
>CALZHR010000036.1 GCA_945787335.1 uncultured Desulfuromonadales bacterium | reverse complement strand
GTCCGGCCGGAGCAGATGATTCTCGACTGTTGCGCCGCCCCCGGCGGCAAGACGACTCATATCGCCGCTCTGACTGAAAGTCAGGCGAAAATTGTTGCGCTGGATAAATATCCCCAGCGAATTGAGTTGATCGTGCAAGGTGCTCAGCGACTTGGGTGCAGCAATATCTCCGCGAAAGAATGGGACCTGACCGAGCCCCCTGCGTTTCTCGCAGAGCAGAGCTTCGATCGGGTCCTGCTCGATGCGCCCTGCAGCGGTCTGGGGGTGTTGCGGCGCAATCCGGAAAGCCGCTGGAACAAGTCGGCGGTCAATATCCGTGAACTGGCGCAGCTGCAGCAGGAGATCCTGTTTCATGTCGCGCCGCTGGTCAAGCCGGGTGGTATGCTGCTCTATTCGGTCTGCAGTTTCGCGCTGGCGGAAACTGATCAGCAGGTCGAGGGTTTTCTCGCCGCCCACCCGCAGTTCGCACTGGAGGATCTGCGTGAGCAGAGCCGGAGCGAATGGTTGGAGCTGTTCACCGAGCAGGGCACCATGCGCAGCTACCCACATCGGCATGCAGGTATGGATGCCTTTTTTGCCGCGCGTTTCCGTCGACTCGACTAAAATAATAGGAGCGCCGTGGTTGGTGCTTATTTCCCGGAGTTGTTGCCATGATCAAAATTGCCCCGTCAATCCTCTCGGCAGATTTCGCCAGGCTGGGTGACGAAATTAAGGCTATCGATGCCGGTGGTGCCGATTACGTCCATGTCGATGTTATGGATGGTCACTTTGTGCCGAATATCACCATCGGCCCGCTGATTGTCGCTGCCATCCGGCCGGTTACCCAGCTGCCCCTCGATGTGCATCTGATGATTGAAAATCCTGATCTTTACATCCCCGATTTCGCCAAAGCGGGCGCCGATATCATCGTCGTGCATGCCGAGGCGGCAACCCACCTGCACCGTTCCATTCAGCTGATCAAGTCGCTCGGCAAGAAGGCCGGGGTCTCGCTCAACCCGGCGACTCCGCTTTCGGCGCTGGAGATGGTGCTGCCCGATATCGACCTGGCACTGCTGATGACGGTCAATCCAGGTTTCGGCGGCCAGTCATTCATCGAAAATTGTCTGCCGAAGATCTCAGCGTTACGCAAGATGATCGATAGTCTCGGCAAGCCGATTGAGCTTGAGGTCGATGGCGGGGTGAAGATCGATAATATTGAGCAGATTGCTGCCGCCGGCGCCGATGTTTTTGTCGCCGGTAGTGCGGTTTTCAGCACTGATGACTACGCCGCGACCATCGGCCGGTTGAAGAAGAACGGCCAGGCCGGACAGGGCTGATGGCTCCGTTGCAGAAAATATCGACCCAGCTGGCCGGCTATCCGGCCAAGCCGATGGAGCGGAGGGAGTTGCGACCCGCGGCCGTG
>CALZHR010000035.1 GCA_945787335.1 uncultured Desulfuromonadales bacterium | reverse complement strand
GTCGAGGGCACTGGTCAGCCCGGCACGGTACAGTTCTTCAATAACTTGCAGGCTTTGCCGGTACGAACTCTCGGTTCTCTCGGCCAGCACCAGCTGCTGTTCCGCCTCGCTCAGCCGGAACCAGCCGCGGGCAATATTTGCCGCCAACGAGAGGCGTGCCGCTGTTCTGTCCGCGATCGAAGCGGCCGTTTCGCTCATCGCCGCTTGTTCGCTCAGCCCGAGCCGCTGCCAGAGATCGATTTCCCAACGGAGTGTGCCGTTCAGGCCGAAGCTGTTGCCAGTGGCAGCTTTGCCGCCGCTGACCGTCCGCCGCCGGCCAGCGCTGAATTCCAGGTCGGCGCTCGGCAGCCGTTCGGCACCGGCCAGCTGTGCGCGGGCCTGGGCGGCTCTGATTCGGGCTGCGGCCGACTGCAGGTTGAAATTGCGGTTCATTCCCTCGCTGATCAGCTGGGTCAGGGCGGGGTCGCTGAAACTGTCGAGCCAGGCCGCAGGCTCGTCTCTGTTGGCTGTGGGGCTGGCGGCCCATAGTTGTGGCTGGTTCAGCTGTGGCACTGTTGTCTCCGTCAATTGCCATGGATTGCAGCCGGGAAGGAGCAGCAGCGCAAGCAGAGCCAGAAAGATGTGAGATTTGTTGGGTTGATTCGGCACGGGTTCCGCTCTCTTTGCCCAGGTCATTGGTTGTCACTACGTCAATAGAGTATCTATTGCGGCTGTCAAACAGGCATCAGCTAACCATTTTTGAAAGCTACTCTGGTTATCGGCTTATTTTATCGCGAACCCACGCATGTTGCCAGCGAGTCAAGTGGTGCCGGTTGTTTCTGCTGGCTTTTCTGCCCTATCTGTTTTACTTTTCCTGCCTGAACGCGGTCTGTTTAGGGCCTCGTAAAGTTTTACCAGTCTATGAAAGTTACGGTTTTTTATGTCCGATTATTTTGTTGATACCCTCGATAATGGTGTCCGCATCGTTACCGTACCGATGCCGCAATTGCATGCGGCCGAGCTGGTCTGTTATCTGGCGGTCGGTGGCCGTAATGAACCGCGGAACCTCTCAGGAATATCACATTTCCTCGAGCATATGATTTTTCGCGGCACAGCCGAGTATGCCACCAGCACCGAATTGGAGCGGGCATTTGAGGCGATCGGCGGCGCCGTCAATGCCTCCACCGATGCCGAGACGACCTGCTTTCATTCCCGCCTGCATCCCGATTATCTGGCACAAGGGGTCGCCCTGTTCGCCTCGATGCTGCGCCGGCCGCTGTTCAAGGATATCGACGTTGAGCGGCGGCTTATTCTCGAAGAGGCGCGCGAGGATTACAACGAGCAGGGTGTGCAGATCAATCTGGACAACCTGATGGTCGGACTGCTCTGGCCGGAGCATCCCCTCGGCGAATCTTTAATCGGTACCCCGGAAACCCTCACCCGGATCGATCGGGTGATGCTGGAAAAGTATTATCGTCATTGGTATGTGCCGCAAAACCTGGTGATCTGTGCCTGTGGCCGGGTTGATCGAAAGCAGTTTCGCCAGCAGGTCGAACGGGAGTTTGCAGACTGGCAGCTCGCACCTGTGGCCGAGGTATTGCCGGCACCGACCGTGACGGTTGCTGGCTCACAGTCCTGCTGGGTCGCTGATTCTGACTCGCAGATCAGTCTGCAGCTGGCCTTCCCGCTTGCCGGTCGGCAGGATCCTCGGACCCTGCCGCTGCGCCTGCTGCGTCGCCTTCTTTCCTGGGGGGGCGGAGCCCGGTTGCCGCTGCGGCTGCGCGAACAGCTCGGCCTGACCTATGCGGTCGAGGCCAACTGTTCAATGCTCGATGACTCGGGATACCTGGCGATCGACCTGGCCGTGGCCCCGACCAATCTGCAGCAGGCGATGGCCGAACTGCTGAATGTTCTCAGGGAGTTGCGCGAACAGCCGGTGCCCGCCGAGGAGCTGGCGGCGGTGGTCCGCAGCTACCTGTTCGACCTGGACTTTTCCTGCGATCAGACCGAGGCGATGGCGGTGCGCTTCGGCTGGGGGCTGCAGGCGAACTATTTACGCACCCTGGCGCAGGACAGTGCCGAACTTTCACAGCAGACTGCCGGGCAGTTGCGGCAGGTCGCAGCTGAGCTGTTCCGTCGTGACGGCCTGAAGCTGGTGGTGGTCGGTCCCTGGACCGCTGCGGATAAGCAGGCCGTCGAGCAGTTGCTGCTTGATTTCTGATCAACTCACCCGGATCGTCTTGTAGAGAAAATTCTTAAAGCGGAAGAAGGTTTTGCGCTCTTCTGCAGAACTGTCGGTGGGGTCGCAGGCCCGCAGCAGGCGGGCCAGTTTGGGCATGCTGTTCGCCCCCTGGCGGCGCGCTTCTTCGATCACCTTCAGGACCACCTCCCGGGTGATCTCTTTTTGCGAATAGGGCTGGTAAATCGCCTGCCAGAAGTCCAGCTCTTCGCGGCTTATCTGTTGCAGGATCCCTTCGCTGATCTGCTTTTCCAATGCTTGTCTGCTGTCGCTCGTAATGCCGCTGCCGTGCGGTTGCAATGCCTCTTCGATCTCTTTTTCCCGGATCATCTTTCCCTTGCGGAACAGCATGGCACGCAGCAGGATGCTGCGCAGTTCGCGCATGTTGCCGGTGTAATGGTGCTGTGACAGCAATTGCTTGGCTTCAGGGCTGAGG
>CALZHR010000034.1 GCA_945787335.1 uncultured Desulfuromonadales bacterium | reverse complement strand
TCGTTACTGCTGCTGCATCTGCTTCTGGAACTGTTCCAGCTGCTGCTGCAGTTTCTTCAGGTCCTCAGGGCTCATCCCCATGCCTCCGTCCGGCGCGGCTGGGGCGTCCGGCAGCATCGTGCTGTTCCCCTGCAGGTTCCCCATGCCGCCCACCATGCTGGGCGTCTGCAGCTTCTGGTAGCCGGCTGGAATCTCGAATAATTCTGCTGGCTGACTGGCCAGCTCGAGGTTGCTCAATTCCGATGCGAAACGGCTACTGCGTCCCTGCTGGCTGGTGCTGCCCTCCATTTTCAGGGGGATGTTCTCCCTGGTCAGCCAGATATAACCGCTGGTCTGGTTGCCCCTTTTATCCACTGAGCTGAAGCGATACTTGTCGGTCGCGACGCCGTTGAGCTTTTCCGTGCCGATCTTCTCCAGCTGGAAATCGCCGTCCAGCATCGGGTCGGAGGGATCTTTCTGTTTGTCGATGTCAGCTCCGCTGCTTTCCAGGTACATGCGGCGTTCCGGCATGAGCACCCAGAACAGATTCTCTTGCGGCCGGCGGATACTGACGCTCGTCCGTCCCATCATCCGGCTCTCGCGGCGCTCTTTGCCGGCGGAGAAATAGATCCTGCCTGGGATTTTCATCGGTGCCCGCCCCGCGTCATGACTGACGGTCAGAATGAAATCCGCCGCGTAATCCTGCTCTGGCTGTGGCAGGGGAGCCGCATGCAGCGGGCTTGCAAGCAGAGCACAAAGAAGCAAACCGAATGCACGTTTCATCTTCTGTCTCCTTCTGGTCGATTCTCTCCAGTATCCGTGAATATGCTTCAAGTATAAACCTTCTGCAGGGGTTTTCAGACCGGCGTGAGATGCGCGGCTGATGAATGTTATGCTTGTGGCAGGCAATCTTTTTCCGCTTGAAACGAGAGCCGATGCAGAGACTTATCGCCATTGGAGATATTCACGGGCAGCGCGAACTGCTCCTGGAGCTGATCGGCCTGATTGGCCCGACCGCGGATGACCAGCTGGTCTTTCTGGGGGATTATATCGACCGCGGCCCGCAGACGCCACAGGTCCTCGACTGGCTGATCGATTTCAAGGCTCTGTATCCGCAGACCGTGCTGTTGCGCGGCAACCACGAACAGATGCTGCTCGATGCCTTGCGCGATATTGCCGACTGCCAACGCACCAACAACGGCTGGCTGGAGAAGATGTTCGCCTTCGGGAGCAGTTTCCTGCCGGAATCAGCGGAGTTTTTTATCGCCTGCGGTGGCCTTGAGACCTTGTTGGCCTATCATCCGCTGGTTGATGAATTCGACCCGCTCGGGGCCTTTGCCAGTATTCCCCAGCGGCACATTGACCTTCTGCGGGCGACCGATTTCTACTATTTGCAGGGGCAGTTTCTGTTTGTGCATGCCGGTGTCGACCCCGAAGACCCCTTCGGCGAAAACAGTCATCAGTCCCTGATCTGGGAGCGGCGCCCGCTGTGGGTCGATCGGCCGGGCTGGGAATGGGTGGTGGTGCATGGCCACACCCCGGTTCGCGAGCCGTTTTTCGGGCGCCTGGAAGTGGCTCTCGACACCGGCGCCGGGCATCACGGTCGCTTGACGGCCTGTGATCTGCTGACCAACCGGATCTGGCAGGCCGGCAAGGGTAAACTGTGATAGACTGCTTCCCGTTTTGCTTGACAAGCAGCCCTGCGAACGTGTCTATTGCAGGACTTCAGAATCCTCAAAACCTTAACTCACGACAGGTTTGATTCATGACTCTTCTGCTTGCGGCCATCGCGGTAATCGGTGGCCTGGCTTTGCTGGTCTGGAGTGCGGATAAGTTCGTCGACGGGGCGGCGGCGACCGCGTTGCACGCTGGAATGCCGTCGCTGCTGATCGGCATGGTGATCATCGGTTTCGGCACCTCGGCTCCGGAGATGGTGGTTTCGGCGATCTCCTCGCTGCAGGGGAATCCGGGGCTGGCTTTGGGGAACGCCTACGGCTCCAATATCTCCAACATCGCCCTGATCCTCGGCTTTACCGCGGTCTTGAGCCCGATCGCGGTCAAATCGAGCATTTTGCGCAAGGAGCTGCCGATCCTCTGCCTGGTGACCCTGCTCGCCGCCGGGCAGCTGCTGGACGGCGAAATCAGCCGCAATGATGCCTGGGTTCTGCTCGGGGTTTTTGTCGGTTTCATGGGCTGGTCGATCTTCCAGGGGCTGAGGTACCGCGAGGACAGCCTGATGGCTGACATCGACACCGGTCTGAATGTGCCCGCCATGCCGCTGAAGACCGCGCTGGTCTGGCTGTTTGTCGGCATGCTGCTATTGGTGATCAGTTCGCGGATTCTGGTCTGGGGTGCGGTTGAGATCGCCCGGGCGTATGGCGTCAGCGACCTGATTATCGGTCTGACGGTGGTCGCCATCGGCACCTCGCTCCCTGAGCTGGCCTCCTCGGTCGCGGCGACCCGCAAGGGAGAGCATGACCTGGCGATCGGTAACGTGATCGGTTCGAACCTGTTCAACACCCTGGCGGTGGTCGGGATTGCCGGGGCCATTCACCCGATGGCGGTCGCCCCCGAGGTGCTGTATCGCGACTGCATGGTTATGGGGCTGTTGACTCTGGCGCTGTTTTTCGTCGGGATCGGGACCCGCGGTGCAGGGCGCATCAATCGTCTGGAAGGGGCCGGATTGCTGGTGATCTATGCCGGCTATACCGGTTACCTGGTTTATCAGGTGGTGAACAAGCTGGCTTGAGGTTGTTCAGCCACCTGTTGTTCGGGCCAGGGTGATGATCCCCAGGTAACCATCGACCGTGACCCGGTCGCCGGTTTTGATCCTCTCGGCGGCGTCGACGACGCCGGTGACGCAGGGAATGCGGTATTCGCGGGCGATGATTGCGCCGTGAATCAGCATGCCGCCGCGTCGTTCAACAATGCCGGAAACCAGCGGCACGACAAACGTCATGGCCGGATCGATGGCATCGCAAACCAGAATCTCCCCCTGCTTGACCTGCCAGAGGTCATTCTCATCACGCAGCACCCGGGCCGGGCCGCTGGCTACCCCGGGGCCGGCCGGCTGCCCCTGCAGCTGACGGAAACTGAGGCTGCCCAATTGCGTGTCGAGCAATTGCGGATCTGCCTGCGGACGGTCGCGCGAGGCGGGGTGAAACTGTTCGGCAGGCTCATCGGCAAAAAGTGGCCCGAGGTCGGGATCGGCAGCGCTCTGCAGCCGGCGTTTTGCTTCGGCCTCTGCCGCCTGCAGCTGCTGGCGAACCTTGCCCATGCTGATGTTGTCGTCATCGCGCAGGCGGTAGCTCGCTCTCGCCAGCTCCAGCAGGTCGTTCGCCAGGGGCTGCTCAGCCGCTGGAAAATGCGCAAAGTAATCTTCTGCTAACCTCTCGCGTTCCTTTGCGCCGCTTTCGTCACTGACCGGCCGGGCGGCGTATTGTCGCAGCAGCTGCAGCAGCATCTCATCGGCCAGCTCCGGCAAGGCGAATTCCCGGCGGATCCTCGCCAGTTGATTTTTCAGTTGTTGTTCTTCTCCGGCCGGTTTCGCCAGCAGCTCTCTGGCCAGGTTTCGCAGGCGCTGGTTGCGTTCGATGGCGCGAAAGCCCGGCTCGCTCAGCAGTTCGACGAAGCTGAACGGGTTCTCTGGCTTTATGCGATCGTTATAGAACTCAGCGAACAGCCGCACGCCGTGAGCCATCGGGATGCAATATTCAACATAGGCCGCTTCCCAGTCCGCCATCAGCTTCCGCCGTTGCTCGACCTCTCTGGCGAGTTGCCGGTTGTCGGTCTTCTGCAGGTCGAACAAGGCCAGGCGGGCGGCATCCTCTTCCATCGCCGGGAGCAGTTGCAGTTCGATCTTCTCGCGGAGCTTCACCAGCTCGCTGAAGCTCCGATGGAGATTAAGAAAACCGCTGCGCGGGTCATCCTGATCAGCGGCCGGGGAGCGGGTGATCGGGCGGCATTGCAGCAGAATCAGTGCGCCTTCGGTATAGGTCCATTCACAATCCTGCGGCGCGGCGTAGAGCGCCTCCAGCCGCATGGCCAGCGCGAAGACCTGCTGCGCCTCCGATTCGCTCAACGGCGGGAAGCTGCTCCGGAGCTGGTCAAGGGGCTGGAGACAGACGCCAGACTTATCGGGCCGCATCTGCTCCAGGCGCTCGGCCGGCTGATGCAGCTGCAGTTGGCCGGAGCTGCGCTCGAACAGCCACTGGTCTGGTGCAATCGAACCATCGACCAGCCCCTGGTTCAAGCCCCACACCGCCTCAATCACCGCCTGCTGCGGATTGTTCGGATTGCGGCTGAAGGCGACCCCCGACTTTTCGCTGTCGATCAGCTCCTGAATGATAACCGCCATGCTGCTCTGCCGGGGGTCGAGCTGCAGCTCCTGACGATAGAGCAGGGCGCGGTCGGACCAGAGCGAGGCCCAGACCAAGAGGATGGCGTCGATGATCTGCTCGGGGCCGCGCAGGTTGACGACTGATTCGTGCAGTCCGGCGAAGGACGCTTTGGCGGAGTCTTCTGCCGGGGCGGAAGAGCGCACCACGACCGGACGGTCGCCGAACAGTTCGACAAGTTCTGCGCGCAGCTCGTCGCGCCGCCGCGCCGCCAGCGGTATCCGGTTGAACAGGTTGCGGATCCGCAGGGCCGCGTCCCAGATCTCCTCCCAGCGCATGCCGTCCAGGTCCTTGCGCCCCAGTTCCATGTCGATCATCGCGTCAAGCCCGGTTTCGCGCAGGTGATTTTTATAGTGTTCGGTCGGCAGGCAGAAGCTGCGGGGAACCGGCAGATCGGCGTTTTTCAG
>CALZHR010000033.1 GCA_945787335.1 uncultured Desulfuromonadales bacterium | reverse complement strand
CACAACTGGCTGTAACTACTCCTTCTCAATGCGGATGTCGTCGTACCAGGCGAGGGCGCTACCTCCGGTGTCGTCCGTGTCTGTCATTATGGCAATGCCCCCTACAGCAGGAGGCTCTTCACCGAATATTCTACGGTAATCTTCCCGCACGTTTCGTCGCTCTGTGATCCAGGAACCAGTATTTTCAGGGCCAGTTTGCATAGCCACCATGACAGATCTGGCGGTGTAGGGACTGGGGCTATGCGATCCCTTTGGCATCCTGTTGGCCCAGACGTAATTAATGCTGCGGGTCCAGGGGAAGAACCTGTGGGGGAAGATGACGTAGACCCGGGCAGCATAGTCATCGCCCCCCTGAGATTGGTAGTCCCCCTTGCTTATGACATTCCTTACTTTCCAGCGCCAAGACAAGACGGGAAAGTCGTGCAGAGAGTATTCTCTTTTAAACACTATGGCGGAGGCTGCCTTATTGCTGAAAGCCATCATCACCTGTTCGCCATCCAGGTCGGTGATGGAGTATTGCGTCGCTCCCTGGAATTTCTTGATTTTCCAGCTCGGCTTTGGTCCTGAGTTGAAATCTTCAACGACCTGGCCTTCAGGGGCCGCAGCGAAAAGCGTTGTCGCGAACAGGAGGAGGCATGGTGTCAATATGGCTCGAACGCTGGCACATATTTTCAAGGCTCTTCTCCGTAATTTTCTTCTGAAACAGACAGAGGGTAAGCATAGCATAGACCAGAAGACGCCTGCGGATTCCGGAGCAAACTGGACCAGACATTCCACTGTAAGCTGGGTCACTGATTCCGATCCAAACCGGGCCACCTTTACTGCTAAAACAGAATTGGTAAACCAGTTTGAGGGGAACCACGACCACCTGTTGGTCGAAATGCCGAAGTCCTCGGGGTGCATTACTCGACTGTAAGCCGCATGGTTCGGAGACAGGAGCCAGTCCTGCGGCACTCGAAGGCCTGCCACCAACCGCCCTTTCCAGCCTCCGGGGAGGGGACATTGGACCGTTCTTTTTCTTAATGAGTCGAATGCGGTATTATATTAGCTCAGTGCCTGAGTCAGGGGTAAGAAACATGAGCGGAAAATTTATCACCGTTTAGCCGGACCCAACTTTCACCACCTGAATTTTCGGCTGGGGCTGAAAGGTTCGTACGATGAAGGCTGAACTTCCTAGCAACGAAGCCGCGCGGCTCAAGGCGCTGCTCAACTATCGGATTCTGGACTCCTTGCCGGAGGACTCCTACGACGACATCACCCTGCTGGCTTCCGAGATCTGTGGGACGCCGATCGCCGCCGTGTCTCTGATTGACCGCACCCGGCAGTGGTTCAAATCCAAGGTGGGCCTGTCGGTTCCGGAAACGGCGAGGGACAGCGCGTTCTGCGCGCACGCTATCCTGCAACCGGACATCACCATCGTCAGCAACCCGCTGACCGACAAACGGTTTGCCGACAACCCGCTGGTCACCGGGGAGCCATGGATCCGCTTCTACGCTGGCGCCCCCCTGGTCACGCCAAAGGGCGAGGCCCTGGGCACCCTCTGCGTCATCGATCAGGTCCAGCGCACCCTCACCGAGCAGCAGGTCAACTCGCTGCGGGCCTTATCCAAGCAGGTCATGGCCCAACTGGAGCTTCGCCGGCACCTCGGACTTCAGGAAAATAACCAGCGCATCCTGCAAGACTACCAAAGCAAGCTTGAACGAACCAACGAACTGCTCCAGCGACAGAGCATGACCGACGATGTCACGGGCTTCCATAATACGCGTTTCCTGCACCATTATCTTGATCAGTGCCTGAGCTCGTCAGCGGCCGAGTCAGAGCCATTGACCCTGGTATTCTTCGATTTGGACAACTTCAAGCAGGTCGTGGACACGCACGGGCATCTGCTTGGCGCCAAGGTCTTGAAGGAGGTGGCGGAAGTCGTCCATTCACAGATTGACGCCGAGGACCGTATTGTCCGTTACGGCGGCGACGAGTACATCGTCATCCTCCCAGGACAGTCGGGCGAGAAGGCACTTTCGAAGGTCGAGATTATCAGACAGGGAATTAACGCGACCGCCTATCTCCAGGAGGAGAAAATCCACCTCAGAGTGACAGCCTCTTTCGGGCTGGCCATGTTCCCCGATGATGCCAAAGACAAGAAGCAACTCCTCATGGCCGCAGATCAAGGTCTGTTCCTGAGCAAGAAACTCGGAAAAGACCGAATCTCCCTATGGAGTGCCCTGTGACCAGCTTGCCTTCCCATAGAGAAATAGCAGGATAGCTCTTTTGTCGCTAATCACGGGACAAGAGAGTCATGGGGCCCAGAAGGGAACGCCCCCCCAAAGGGTCAGCTGGCGGGACATTTAGCAGATCCTATCCAACAACTTATCTGCAGCTGGCTGTTTGCGGCTCAGAACCTCAACGAACAAGAAACCGACAGGATATCCTTCCCGTGCCGAACCGTTGCGGCAATAAATCGGTGCCGTCGATTCATGCCGTCGACCCGGGGTGCGGGGGGTGAACATCGGCTTCATGAGTGAACCTTCGGTCAACAGAAAAACCTCAAATATCGGATATAATGGCATTCAGAGCGGCTCGAATAATAATTGTCTGCCGTCGCTGCCGTTCTCTTTCTCGAAACCCCTCTTTGGCCAGTTTAGGACAGTCCAAAAGGAGGCAAAATGATCAAGCTCAACGTGAACGGCAAAGACTATCAGCTGGACATCAGCGCCGAGGTTCCACTGCTCTGGGTGATTCGTGACCAGCTGCAGCTGACCGGCACCAAATACGGCTGCGGTATGTCGCTGTGCGGCGCCTGCACGGTGCATATTGATGGCGCGGCGGCCCGTTCCTGCGTCACGCCGGTGGGCGAGGTCGCGGGCAGGAAGGTCGTCACCATCGAAGGGCTGGAGGCCAACCTGAGGACCCCGTTGCAGACCGCCTGGGCGGCCGAAGAGGTTCCTCAATGCGGCTACTGCCAGCCCGGCCAGATCATGTCCGCAGCGGCCCTGCTGACGGAGAACCCGCAACCGAAGGACGCCGATATCGATGCGGCGATGTCTGGCAACCTCTGCCGCTGCGGAACCTATCCGCGGATTCGGCGGGCCATCCAGCGGGTAGCTCGACTGCTGCCTGAAAGGAGTGCCCCATGAGCGAATCGATCGATATCCGCCGGCGGGAGTTCCTCAAGGCCAGCGCTGCTGTCGGTGGCGGACTGGTGCTCGGTTTCTACATTCCGCTGCGCGGCGCTGAGATTGCTGCGGCGCAACAGCCGCCCCCGGCCGTCGAACCGAATGCCTGGATCCGCATCGCCCCGGACGAACGCGTCACCATCCTGGTGGCCAAAGCGGAAATGGGGCAGGGGGTTTACACCTCGCTGCCGATGCTGATCGCCGAGGAGCTGGAGCTCGACTGGAACCAGATCCGCGTTGCTGCGGCGCCGGCGGCACCCGCTTACAAACATACCGTGTTCGGCATTCAGGTGACCGGCGGCAGCACCAGCGTCTCTTCCTCCTGGGATCAGTTGCGGACGGTCGGCGCCAGCATGCGCGAGATGTTGATCCTGGCCGCGGCCCAGCAGTGGGCGGTGGCCCCTGCGGCCTGCCAGGCGGAGAAGGGGCGGGTGCGGCACCCGGCCAGCGGCCGCGAGGCCAGTTACGGCTCCCTGGCCGAGCTGGCGTCCCGGTTGCCGGTTCCGCAACAAGTCGCTTTGAAGGAACCGAAGGATTTCAAGATCATCGGCCAGGCGCTGCCACGGCTTGATACCGCGGAGAAAATCGATGGCAGCGGACAGTTCGGCCTTGATGTCTTAATTCCCGACATGCTGGTCGCGGTGCTGGCCCGCTCGCCGGTGTTTGGCGGCCAAGTGAAGAGCTTCAAGGCTGAGCAGGCCGGTAAAGTGCCCGGAGTCAAAGCCGTGGCGCAGGTGCCGAGCGGGGTGGTCGTAGCGGCCAGCGATTTCTGGTCGGCCCTGCAGGGCCGCAAGGCGCTGGAAATTGTCTGGGATGAGGGCGAGGGCGCAACCCTCGCCACTGAAAAACTGCGCCAGCAATACGCCGAACTGGTCAAAACACCCGGCACCGTCGCCCGCCAGGAGGGGGATGTGGCCCAGGCCCTGGCCGGGGCGGCCAAGACACTGGAGGCGGTTTACGAGGTGCCCTACCTGGCCCACGCCTGTATGGAGCCGCTCAACTGCGTGGTCGACCTGCGCGAGGATCGCTGCGAGATCTGGACCGGCACCCAGTTCCAGGGAGGTGACCAGAACGCCGCGGCCGCTGTCGCCGGGCTCAAACCGGAGCAGGTGACCATCAACACCATGTTGCTTGGCGGCGGTTTTGGCCGGCGCGCCAACCCCCATTCCGACTTTGTCGTCGAGGCGGTGCAGGTGGCCAAGGCACTGAAGCAACCGGTCAAGGTGATCTGGACCCGCGAAGACGATATGCGCGGCGGCCATTACCGGCCGCTCTGGTACAGCAGAATGAATGCCGGCCTGGCCAGCGACGGGACCCCCCTCGCCTGGCAACAGCGGATCGTCGGCCAGTCGATTATCGCCGGCACCGCCTTTGAGCAGGCCATGGTCCACAACGGCATCGACGGCACTTCTGTGGAAGGCGCGGCCGAACTGCCCTACGCCATCCCCAACCTGCTGGTTGATCTGCACAGCCCGAAAAATGTCGTGCCGGTGCAGTGGTGGCGGTCGGTGGGGCACTCCCACACCGGCTTCGTCGTCGAGAGTTTTATCGACGAACTGGCGGCAGCCAGCGGCACCGACCCCTATCTCTTCCGGCGCCGTCTGCTTACCGCCGCGCCGCGCCATCTGGGAGTGCTGGAGCTGGTCACGAAAAAATCTGTTTGGGACAAGCCGGCTCCGGCAGGCCGCGCCCGCGGACTGGCGGTCCACGCCTCCTTCGGCAGCTGGGTGGCCCAGGTGGCTGAAGTCTCGGTCGACAAGAACGGCCAGATCAATGTCCATCGCGTGGTCTGCGCGGTCGATTGCGGTCGGGTGGTCAATCCCGACACCGTCAAGGCACAGATGGAAGGTGGCATCATTTTCGGCCTGTCGGCGGCGCTGTTCGGCGAGATCACCCTGAAGGACGGCCGGGTCGAGCAGAGCAATTTTCATGACTATCCGGTCGTGCGACTGGACGAATCGCCGGAAATCGACGTGCATATCGTCCCGAGCAGCGAACGGCCGACCGGGGTCGGCGAGCCCGGGACGCCACCGATCGCGGCGGCGGTGGCCAATGCCGTATTCGCCGCCAGCGGAATCCGTCTGCGGCGACTGCCGATGACCGCCGCCCGGGTCAGGGAAGCGATGAAGGGATAACCGCATGGACGATTTAACTCTTTACGAAGAGATCATCCGGCTGAAAAAAGAACGCCAGCCGGCGGCCCTGGCGATGGTGGTGGAGAGCGAAGGCTCCTCGCCGCGCAAGGCCGGGGCGAAAATGCTGGTCACGCTGGACGGTTGCCTGCTGGGAACAGTCGGCGGAGGCAAGATCGAGGCGGACAGCATCACAGCCGCCCTCGAAGTCATTGCCAACGGGCAACCGCGGACGCTCCCCTTCTCCCTCACCGAGGAACACGGCCTGGTCTGCGGTGGCAGGCTGCTGGTTTATATCGAGCCGATCCTGCAGGCGCCGCAGCTGGTCACAGTCGGCGCCGGTCACATCGGTCAGACGCTGACCAAGGCTGCACGCGAAGCCGGTTTTCAGGTGACCCTGGTCGATCCGCACCCGGAGGGTTCGGACTACCGGAATCACGGCTTTATCCCGGCGGATCTGGTTTGCCCGGCGCAGGAGGTGTTTACCCAGCTGCCGATCGATCGTAACAGCTTTATCCTGATCGCCACCCGCAACCACCACGACGACTTTCTCGTCACCCGCAACGCCCTGGCCACCGAGGCCGGCTACATTGGCCTGCTCGGCAGTCAGCGGAAAAAAACCGCCCTGCGGGAGAACCTGGAGCAGGTCGGCCTGCCGCCAGAGGCTTTTGCCCGGGTCATCTGTCCGGTCGGTCTCGACCTTGGCGCAGAGACCCCCGAGGAGATCGCGGTCAGCATCGTCGCCCAGCTGATTCAGAGGAGAAGAAACCATGCCGCATCAGGTCGCAGCGATTCTCCTGGCTGCGGGATGCTCGCAACGGATGGGCCAGCCCAAGTCGCTGCTGCCCCTCGGTGACCAGCCGGTCATCCGCCGTTGCCTCGACAGCCTGCAGGCTGCGGGGGTGGCGGAGATCCTGGTCGTGCTTGGGCACGGCGCCGCAGAGCTGGAAAAAGTCCTTCACGGCCAGCCAGTAACCCTGCTGCGCAATCCCGACCCTGCCAGCGACATGGCCGGCTCAGTTCGGGTCGGCCTGCAACATCTCTCTGCTGAGACGACCGGCGTGCTGGTCTGCCTGGTCGATCATCCGCTGGTCAGCGGCACGACCCTTCGCACCCTGTTAGAGGCTCACAGGGCAAAGCCTGAGCTGATTACGATCCCAACCTATCAGGGAAGCAAGGGGCACCCCACCCTGTTCCCCCGACCGCTGGCCGCTGAGCTCTTTCAGGTACCGACGCTGCGTGATGTGGTCAGCCAGAATCAGAGCCGACAGCGGCTCGTCGAGGTTCCCGACTCGGGGGTGGTGCTGGACATGGACACCCCGGAAGATTATCGAAAAGCCCTGCAACAGTGGAAACTGCAGAGTGAGTGATTTTAACCATGCTGATCTTGCCGCTGGCGGCCAGACGAGCGGGCCGGCCTAGTGTCCTGTTTGGTCAGTCCTTTAAGATAATTTCGTGCAATTTTTGTTACTGCCAAGGCGCGAAAATGCAGGCCTAGCCATAGCTAAGCCGAATTTGAGCAACGCAGGCAGCGGCAAAAAGAGCCGAAATTAGCGAATGGAATTAACCAAACAGGGCACTAGGGCTGGTAGTAGTAGTCGTAGCGCTGCAGGATATTGCGGGTGAAATCCCAGGCTTCATTGTACGTCAAGCCGCTGTCTTTGGGGATGACGATCTTGACATACAGGTCTTTGCCGTGCTGCTGCTTAAGAGCTGCCAGCTGCTGGTGCATGGTCGAAGCCGAATAGCCCCGGAAACTCTCTTCCTGCGGCAGCCGCAGTTGGATTTGCGGTGCGCCGCTGCCGCGCCGGTAGAGCACTTCGACAACCTGCTTGCCGAGGGTACTGCGCGCCGGCCGGATCAGCTTCTGGTACTTCTCTTCCAGGGACGTGTAGTCGGTTTCGAGGGTCGTTAACCGCTGCGCCATCTCGGCCCGGTCCTGACGCAGGGTGCCGAGTTCGGCCAGACTCTGCTGTTGACGCTGCTCCAGCGAAGCCAGCGCCGCCAGCAGCTCCTCGAGCCGGGTGGCACGCTGTTTGTGTTCCTGCGCGAGCAGTTCATGTTCCTGTTCAAGCTGGGCATAACGGGTCTGTTGCTGGACGTAGCGCGACTGTTCCTGAGCCAGCTGGTCGCTCAGCAGCGCCGTCTGTCGACGGGCAGTCTCCACCTGTCCGGTCAGCTGCTCCCGTTCGGTGCGCAGGACCAGCAGCTGCTCCAGGTGCCTGGCAATCTGGGCGCGCTGTTCCTCGGTCAGCTCGACCAGCTGCAGGTTGCGGAGCCGCTCCTCGGCGAGCTCCTGCTGAGCCAGGGAAAGCTGCTCTTCCAGGCTGCGGCTGGTGGCCTGAAAAACGGTCACCTCTTGGCGGGCCTGGCGCTCGGCTTCCAGGGTCGCCCGCAGTTCGGCAACCAACTCCCAGTTACGCACGATCAACACCGTACTGGCGATGATAAAGATCATCACCACCACCATCATGATGTCGGTGAAAGACGGCCAGAAGCTGTGATCCAACCCTGAGTGACCGTGATTCTGTCGGAGGTCAACGAAATTCTGGTCCATAGGCGTCATTCCGGCAAACGGAAGCCCTCGCGTAAAATCCGCTTAATGCTCTTCAGCTCCTCAGACATCGGCTCGGTGCGCTGATTCAAATCCTCGATCAAGCTGTGCAGCTGATTGCTCACCTCGGTACTCTCGGTCTGGGCATTGCGCATCATCTTGGCAGCCTGGCCAAGCTCCATCACCAGAGTGGTCACACGTTGCACGAGATCCTCCGGGGTATGGATGTAGCGGGGGATCAGATACAGGCTGGTCACATCCTCCACCCGGCTGAAGAGGTGGGTTTGCGCATCGGTCAGCTTGAGGAAGAAATAGCCATAGATCAGGTAGCAGACGATCGCCGTGATGGTGGTCGATAAGGCCGTTGACATGCCGTGAATCACCATCCCCATACTGTCAGGCCCCTGCTGGGGTGCGCCGAGGACATTTGATGCCCCGACCAGGGCGATGGATAAGGACACGATGGTGCCGAAAACCCCGGTCAGGATCAGGATGTTATTGACAAATTTCGGCAGCGAGATAACGGTGCTCTCGCGGGCCACCTGGGACGCAGCCAGGGCCGCGTGATTCACTGGCGCATTATTCTGGCTCAAGGTCTGGATCGCGCGATAGCGAAAAGCGATCAGGCTGTCAGGGGCGATGCCGGTATCCGGATCGGGCTGCTCCTCCGCGATAGCGCCGAGGAAACTGTTGAGGGCATGTTCCTCAGCCATGTAACGGTAAAGAAGGAGGACAATACGCGCCAGGCCGAGCAAAAAAAGTGCGAGAATCGCACCATTGATGATCCAGCCGGTGAGGGTCAATTGATTGCGGAAATAGACCCTGGCGATAAAGTCAACGTTGAACGCCAATATCCCGGCAACCACAGCCAAGACGACTGCCAATCGGACCAACACGCTGCGACTGAAATTTTGCTTGATTTCGACCATGCGCATACCGAGAGTCTGGCGGCGGCCTTAATCCGCAGCCTGAAGGTTACTTGTTAAAAGGTTAACCGACCATCGGGGTATTGGCAAATCAAGAGCCTTATTGTGTCGCTTGTGTCATCAAAGCAATTTGCTAGCCGTTCGAGAAAAACAAGGCAACCGTCTGACGGCAGTGAACACCTCCTCGAAGTCACACGGATATCCAGAGAGATAAACACTCGCCCCGGCTGTCTGCCAAAAACTTGACATCTCATTAATCCCTGATATGCGTAGACTATAACCCGTGTATCAATAACGCTCAGCGGTGGCGAAAGGAGCGCGCGGCGTCTCAGGCACAACACAACAAAAGGAATTATCCATCATCCACAGAGGGAGGTAACATCATGCGTATTTTAACTCTCGCGGCTTTGCTCGCCTCTCTACTGGTCCCTGCCGTCGATGCGGCGGAACCGATTCTGATCCGTTTCTCCCATGTCACCAGTGATAAATCTCCCAAAGGGCAGGGCGCCCTGATGTTCAAGCGCCTGGCCGAGGAACGCCTGGCCGGCAAAGTCAGGGTTGAGATCTACCCACGCTCACAAAAATTCGACGATGACCAGGCGCCGCTTGCGCTGCTGTTCGGCGACATTGAAATGGCCGCTCCGTCCCTCTCCAAGTTTCGCACCTTTTCCAAGCAAATGCAGGTCTTCGATCTGCCTTTCCTGTTCTCCAGCACAGCCGCCCTGCACCGCTTTCAACAGGGCAGCGTAGGGCAGAGCCTGCTCGACTCAATGAACTCGAGCGGCCTGAAAGGCCTGGCCTATTGGGACAACGGCCCGCGGGTTATTTCCGCCAGACGGGCAATTAGGCAACCCACTGAGGTGAAGCGACTGGTGTTCCGCATTGAGCCGTCATCAGTTTTTCAAGACCAGTACGCCCGCCTGGGCGCGGTGGCCATCGCAATGCCTTTTAGCCGCCTGCCGGACGCCATGAAAGAAGGTTTGATCAGCGCCCAGGAGAACGCCTGGTCAAATATCCGTTCGCTGCAGGTGCACAAATTCCACAACCATTTTACTGAACTGGGGCACAGCTACCTGGGTTACATGGTGATCACCAGTGAAACGTTCTGGAATGGTCTCCCCGCCGAAATCCGCACGCAACTTGAAGCGATCCTCAAAGAAGTGACCGAAAAGGTTAACGCGCTGGCCGCCGAACAGGCGCGCAGCGCCCGGCAGGAGGTGCAGCAGGCGGGGGTGAACATCATCGAACTGAGTGAAGCAGAACGGCAGGCCTGGCAGGAGGCCTTGTCGCCGGTTTGGAAACGCTTCGAGGGTGAGATCGGCGCCGAGGTGATTTCGGCGGCTCGTGCCAGCAACTGAGGGGCTGCAGCTGAGTTCCCAGCTGCTCCGTGTGCACTGACGATTTGATAAATGGTATGAATTGACCTGGTTTCGAGCAGATTCTTCATTCCAGAGCCTCAAACGCACAGGGATAGACCTTCTTGCTTAAAGTAGAGAAAAATGGTAATAATCTGGTCGCGAACAATGGATAGCGGCTAAGGGAGTGTCACTTTCGACGCTGGCTTCGGAAGAGGGGAACGGGCGTTCACGTCCTCTCGCCCCGCTCATATCTTTCGACCACCCGGCTGAGACTTTCGTCTCGGCTTTTTGTTTATCCGCAACTGAAAGAACCGGCGGGCAATCCTGCTCACCCTTTTGCTGAAAGGATCTTCACGTGGCAAAATCACTCAAACTTCTGTTTCTCTGTCTCACCCTGACCCTGTTTATCGGGGTACAGGCGCAGGCCTTTTCCAACCCGTCCAACCCAAGCATCAAAGGTCAAATCGTTGAAACCATGGATGCTAACGGCTACACCTACCTGCACATCGACAGCAACGGCACCAAGACCTGGGCGGCGATTCCGGAGAGCAAGGTCAGCGTCGGCGAAGTCGTTGAGCTGAGCAGCGGCATGGTGATGCAGAACTTCACCAGCAAGACCCTGGGGCGCACGTTTCACGCCATTGTCTTCTCTTCGGGGATCGTCAAACGCTGATACGAAATAGCAGGCTCAGAACCGATCTAGCGAAAGACGGGGTTGCCATTTCAGGAACCCCGTCTTTTAATTGGCTGGCTAAGAATTCCGGTCTTTAACCGATATATGGTTGGACACCAAGAGCACCAAGGAAAATCATAAGCATTAACGCGGAGTCGGAGAGCTGCAGAGAAGATCAAGAACCAAAAATAGAAAGACGATTGCCTTTCGCTGCGAACTCAGCGTCTCTGCGTTAAAAAGTTTTTCTTCGTGCCCTTGCGACGTGGAGGCAACGGCCTTTGTTTTGGTTAGAGGTCCGAAGGATTCAGCCGGCCGCCGAGTTGCAGATCCGCCGAAAATCGGCTTAATTCTGTGGTAGATTTATCAAACCTTGAGACAAAGAAAGGATTGAAAATGAAGAAACTCTTGATCGTTATGCTCCTGAGTCTGTTGCTGCTCGTCGCCGGCTGTGAAAGTACCCAGCAGAGGGCCTATGACTTTAAAGCCGATACGATCGGCACCCACCGGATTGTCGAAGTCTTTACCGAGGCCGGCACCAAGGTCGCGACAATTGAAGATAAAAGCATGCGCTTCGAACTGGTCGGGGAACGCTCGGTGCGGCTGTGGCTGGGCGACAAGAATGAGAAGGTGATGATCGGCAACCTGGGGTTTATCATCCGGGACCAATGATCACTCGCCTGCGCCAACCGGCCTCTAACTCGGCCCTGCGCTGTCCGGTTTCTTGAGCGTCTTGCTTTTCTCCGCTGGGGAATGGTAAAAACAGTCGGTCGCTGAGAAGGAACTTTGGGGCGGTGTCAATAAATACGCACGCCGGCCCTGCGCCTGAGGGCCGCGGCTTGCCAGGCGCCCTCTTTAATTCTGCCAATGGCAATGAATAGCGACCTGACCTGGTCGCTTTTTCAATCTGTGGAGCATAGCAATGACCCTGACCCTACTCCTTGTCGCCGCCTACCTGATCGGCGCGATTCCGACCGGAATCATTCTGACCAGACTGACCGGCGGCGAAGATATCCGCAAAGCCGGCAGCGGCAATATCGGCGCCACCAACGTCTACCGGGTGGCCGGCCGCAAGCTGGGCGTGATCACCCTGATCGGCGACGCCCTCAAAGGGGTGGTTCCGCTGCTGATCGCCAGCCAGGGCTTCGGCCTGCAAGGCGCAGCCCTGGCGCTGGTCGGCCTGGCGGCCTTTGTCGGTCACTGCTACCCGGTCTATCTCGGCTTCAAAGGGGGCAAGGGGGTGGCGACGGCGCTGGGGGTGTTCCTGGTGCTTTCGCCAAAGGCGATCCTCTGCGCCTTCATTCTGTTCGCCCTGGTCCTCTGCCGCTGGCGCTTTATCTCCCTCTCCTCGGTCAGTGCCGCTGCAGCGGCTCCATTTCTGGTACTGCTGTTCGAGGGCAGCTTCAGCTTCTTCCTGGCCAGCCTGATGATTTCCGGCATCGTCATCTGGCGGCACCGGGAGAATATCGAGCGGCTGCGCGCCGGCAGCGAAAACAAGTTCAAAGCCTGATTATCTGACTGATGCGCTCTCTTGCAATCCGCCTGTTGCTGCCTGTCCTGCTGTTGCTCTGCGCTGCGGCGGCGATCAGCTATAACCTGCTCATGGCCCCCCTGGCCCCACCGCAACCGGTGCGTTATCAGGTGGCCAAAGGGGCCTCGTTGAGTCAGGTGGCGGACGCGCTGGAAGCACGCGGCGTCCTGAAATCTGCCCTGTCGTTGAAGCTATTGGCCCGCCTGAACCATCAGGGGGGGCAGATCCACACCGGCACCTACCGCTTCGAGGACGCCGCCAGCCCCGAGCAGATCCTCGCCCGGCTGACCCGTGGCGATGTCGAGAAGGTCAGCATCACCATCCCCGAAGGCTTCACCCTTGAACAGATCGTGCAGCGCTTTGCCGAAGCCGGCTATGCCGATGCCGAGCAGATGCGGCAGCTGGCCCGGAGCAGCGACTTCGCCAAAACCCTGAAGATTGAAGCCTCATCCCTGGAAGGTTACCTGTTCCCGGAGACCTACCTGTTCACACCGGGTGTCGGCGAACCTGAACTGCTGCAGATGATGGTCGCCCAGCTCCGCAGCAATCTGTCCCCGGAGCTGCGGCAAAGAGCAAAAGGACTGAAACTTTCACTGCATCAGCTTGTGACCCTGGCCTCGATCATCGAGAAAGAGACCGGCCTGGTCGAGGAGATGCCGCTGATCTCTGCGGTCTTCCACAACCGCCTGCGCAAAGGGATTCCCCTGCAGACCGACCCGACAGTGATCTACGGCATCGAGAACTTTGACGGCAACCTGACCCGCAAGCATCTGCAGACCCCGACCCCGTACAATACCTACCTGCTCCGCGGGCTGCCGCCGGGGCCGATCGCCAGCCCGGGGCTGGCCGCCCTGCTGGCTGCGGCCCAGCCGGCAGAGAGTAAATACCTCTATTTCGTGGCCCGCGGCGATGGCAGTCACCAGTTTTCCAGGACTTTGAAAGATCACAACCTGGCGGTTCGCCAGTACCAGCTGCGACGCCGTCGGCAATGACTCTGCGCTGCTGAATTGTAAGCCAGGCTATATTTTCTCAGCTCAGCATTTGCTAGTATAAATAATACAAAACTTTCGCGGCCGAGAAATAATGAACGTTATAGAAGCCGGGCCAGATTTATTTCACTGCGTTAACGCTTTCCACGATAAACGACCGTGCTGTTTTGGCCGACAGAACAAGCCTCTCAACTGGCAAAGGCTGATTTTTGATCAAATCCCCAGGAGAACCGGATGAGTGATTACTACCAGCGAGACGATCTGAAGAGATTTGCCGAAATCGGCAAGGATGCGCCGGAACTGGCGGAGAAGTTTTTTGACTACTACACCAGCGTGTTTGCCGAGGGAGAACTGACCGAACGGGAGAAGGCGCTGATCGCCCTGGGCGTGGCGCACGCCGTGCAATGCCCCTACTGCATCGACGCCTACACCACCGGCTGTCTGGAAAAAGGCTCGAACCTGGCGGAGATGACCGAGGCGGTGCATGTCGCCAACGCGATACGTGGCGGCGCCTCACTGGTGCACGGCATCCAGATGCGCAAACTGGCGGAAAAGGTGTCTCTGTAAATGACCGACCAGCTTAGCAAAGTCCCGCAACTTGACGGTCTGACCAGCTTCAGCGATCGGCTCAAAGATCATCAGTTGCAGCTGACCCGCGGGCAAACCAGCTGCCTGCAGCTCAACACCGGCCTGCTCTGCGATCTCTGCTGCCGCCACTGCCACCTGGAAGCCGGCCCCAAACGGAACGAGGTGATGGGCCGCGCCACCATGGAGCAGGTGATCGCCCATGCCCGCCGGGCCTCCTATCAGGCCATCGACATCACTGGCGGCGCACCGGAGCTGGTGCCCGACCTGCCCTACCTGATCGAACAACTGGCGCCGCTGACCCCGCGTTTGATGCTGCGCACCAACCTGACCGCTCTTGGCCGCCCTGACAAGAGCCATCTCCTTGAACTGTTCAAAAAGCACCGGGTGGTGCTGATCGCCTCCTTCCCGGCCACCAACGCCGGACAGCTGGAAGCCCAGCGCGGCCAGGGGGTAATGGACCCGTCGCTGCAGATGCTGAAGAGACTCAACGAGCTCGGCTACGGCGTCGCCGGCAGCGGCCTGCAGCTCGATCTTGTGGCCAACCCCTCCGGGGCGTTTCTGCCGAGCGGCCAGGAGCAGGCGGAGAAGAAATTCAAGCGCGACCTGGGGCGGAAGTGGGGGCTGGAGTTCAACCAGCTGTATATCTTCGCCAACATGCCGCTGGGGCGTTTTCTCCATTGGCTGCAGCAATCCGACAATCTTCAGGCCTACATGGAAAAGCTCTCCGGTAGCTTCAACCCCAGCACTGTCGATGGGCTGATGTGCCGCAGCCAGCTGTCGGTCAACTGGGACGGCTACCTGTTCGATTGCGACTTCAACCTGGCCGCCGGCATCCCCATCTCGGGCAACGCCGCCCATATCAGCGAACTGCACGATGACCCGGAAAAGGAGAGCGCCATTGCTGTCGGTGAGCATTGTTATGCCTGCACCGCCGGCTCCGGCTTTACCTGAGGGGGGGAGATAGCGACCTAGTTGAGGTTGCCGGAAGCAACAAAAAAAGGCGCTCCGCAGTTTGCAGGGCGCCTTATTTATTTACCGCCAGTCGCTGCCGTCAGCCGGCCGACACGCTGAGGAACACCAGCCCCTCTTTGCCGGTGTTGCTGACGCCGTGGGAATCACCGGCGGGTGCGAGCAGCACCGAACCGGCTGCGATCGCCACCGGCGCCTGCCCCTCCTGGAGGAACTCACCTGAGCCTTCGAGCACCATCCAGATATGGTCCCCGGCATGCACATGCGGGTGGATATGCTGCCCCGGCAGCAGACACCAGAGCGTCGCCCGACTGATCTCGGTCGCCCCAAGTTGGATTTTATTGGCTTTTTCCTCGCTGTAAGCAATCTTGTCCTGATAGGTCCAGAATTCTGTTGCCATGGGTCATGTCCTTTCTCACAGACAAAAACGCCCCGGCAGGCCGGGGCGTCGAATAATCATCGCATAACAGCTTAGGCCTTGGCCAGCTTGACGTCGGCCCGGTTGCTGCCATCCGGAATCAGCTGCTGAATTCCCAGCTCGGTGAAGTTGTGGGGCGCAAACAGCAGCCCCTTGGGAACGCTGCCGGTCAGCTTCACCTTGCCGACGGTCGAACCCTTGTCGCTGCTCAGCTTGACCTGATCGCCATCCTTGACGCCCACGGCCTGGGCATCCGCAGGGTTGATCTGCACCAGGCCCTCCGGCTCGATCTCCAGCGGCGCGGCTGCCCAGGTGGAGGTGGTGCCGAAATGGTTGCGCGAGGTGCCGGTCAGCAGCTGCAGACCGCTGCACTCATCGCTGGCGCTGACCAGCTGCCAGGTCAGGCTCTTCGGCCCCGGGCTGTAGGGCTGCTTCAGGCAGGGCCGGTTACGGTCATCCCCCATGAAGCAGACGTCGCCGTAAAGGGAGGTCAGACCGCTGACTTCGGTCAGGATGCCGCTGCGGCTGATGGTCACCGGGGTCTTGGTCAGCCGGCCGTAAAGCTCGGCGAAGATATCCCAGTCCTGCCGCGCCTCGCCGACCGGGCGGATCGCCTGCTCGAGGGAGCGCACCCGCTGGTCGAGGGAGGTGACGCTGCCGGCCTTTTCGGCGAAGGAGGAGCCGGGCAGCACCACCTTGGCCAGTTTGGTGACGGCGGTCGGCAGGATATCCTGCACCACCAGCACCTCGACCTGCGCCAGGGCCTTCATCCAGCGGCCGCTGTTGGGAAAGCTCTGCGGGTTGGTCGCCGCCAGGTAGAGGAAGCGGATCTTGCCCGCCTCGATCCCCTGCAGGATCCCTTCGGCGTCGAGGCCGCCGTCCGGCAGCTCACAGTTCCAGGCCTTGGCGAACTTGGCCTTGTTATCCGGATAATTCTGGAAGCCGGGGAGCATCTCGGGGAAGACGCCCATGTCGAGCAGCCCCTGCATGTTCCCCTTCTCGTCGAGGGGGTACAGGCCGCTCTCTTTGCGCAGGGCGCCGCTGAGGATCGCCAGGTTGGCGATGGCCGCAGCCTTGGCGGTGCCGACCGCCGACTTGCTGATATCGGCGCCGAAGACGATCGCCACGCTGTCGGCCTGGCCGAGAATATCGGCGGCCTTCTCCAGCTCGGCCAACTCCAGGCCGGTTGCGGCCACAACCTGCTGCAGGTCGATCGCTGCCAGCTGTTCTTTGAGCTCATCCAGGTTTTCAACCACCTGGTTGAGGTAGTCCTCATCGATCAGACCACGGTCGACCAGCAGGCGCCCCAGGCCGTTGGCCAGGGCGATCTCGCTGCCCGGCGCATAGGTCAGCTGGCTGTTGGCGAACTGGCTGAGCATGATCGAGCGCATATTGGCGACAATCAGCTGGCCGTCACGGCTGCGACAGGCCTGCTGGATCTGCCAGTCGACCGCCGGCGCTTCAGAGGTCGGATCGGCGCCGAACACCAGCACGGCGTCGGCCTTGCCGATGGCGGTAACCAGGTTGCTCGCACCGTGCAGCTGCAACCCTTTGTCGAGAGCCTTGAGGGCGCGCAGGGCGCCGAAGCGCGCTTCGGAATCGATATTGTTGCTGCCGATGGCGGCGCGGAACAGCTTCTGGAACAGGTAGTTCTCTTCGTTGGTCAAGCGCGGCGAGGCGAAGCCGGCGATTGCTTCGGAGCCGCTCTCGCTGCGCAGCCGCTCGATCTCGACGACAACCATCTCCAGTGCGTCATCCCAGCTGGTTTCGACCTGTTCGCCCAGCTCGGCATCCATCACCAGCGGTTTGGTCAGCCGCTGCGCGCTGTTGATGTAGTCGTAGCCGAAGAAACCGCCGATGCAGAGGTTGCCGTTGTTGGTGGTGCCCTGATCGTCGGAGGTGATGCGATAGACCTCATTCCCCTGCACGTTGATGTCGATCTGACAGTGGCTCGGGCAGAAGGTGCAGATCGACGGCACCTTGCGCAGCGCCCAGGGGCGGGCCTTGAACTTGAACGGCTTGGAGATCATGGTGCCGGTCGGACAGACCGAGACACAGTTGCCGCAGAAGGTGCAGCGGTCGAGGTGCTTGTCGATGAACGCCTTGTCCCCCTTGTCGTTGACGAACAGGGAGTTGGCGCCGATCACTTCGTAACAGACCTTGACGCACTTTTCGCAGAGGACGCAGCGGGACGGCACCTGCTGAATCAGCGGCCAGCCGTCGATGGTCGGCGGGTTGACGTCTTCGGCGGCGAATTCCTGCCGGTTGACTTCCAGGTCGTAGGTCAGGTTCTGCAGCTCGCACTCGCCGCCGGCATCGCAGACCGGGCAGTCGAGGGGGTGATTGACCAGGATCAGCTCCATGATCTGCTTGCGGGTCTTGGTCAACCGCTCCGACTGGGTGGTGACGACAATCCCCTCCTTGACCGGGGTATTGCAGGCGGTCATGGTTCGATCGATCCCTTCGATCTCGACCGCGCAGACCCGGCAGGCGCCGGTCGGCGAGACCTTCTGCAGCCAGCAGAGGGTCGGAATGTGGATATCCAGCTGCTGCGCGGCTGCAAGGATCGTCGATCCCTTGGGAACACTTACCGCTTTTCCGTCAATCGTCAAACTGACCATATATCTTCACCTCGATAGTCGGTCGAAAACGTAGCAACAGGACAGGGCCAAACCACCCTGTCCTGAAGTTTTCAACCTCAGATCACACGCTTGTATTTTCGTTATACAGCAATCATCGAAACGCGGTAACAGCGCAGGCAGCGTTCCGCCTCCTGAACCGCTTCGCTGTCCTTGAAGCCGAGCTCGACTTCCTGGTAGTTGCCCTTGCTGGCCCGCTGCGCACCGTGAATCTCGTTCTGGTTGAAGCGGTCGACCGCGTCGAGCCAGGGGACCTCTTCGTTCTTGTCGTAGACCCCCAGGTGGCTGAGCAGGTCTTCGTGAAAGTCATCGTCGGTCAGGTAGGCTTCGCCTTCCTCCAGGTAGCGCTGGATCACCGCGGCGGCACGGTGGCCGTTGCCGACGCAGGCGACTACGGTCAGCGGCCCGATCTCGGCATCGCCGGAGGCGAACACGCCATCCATGTCGGTGAGCAGAATCCGCGACAGCGGGTTCCCCATGACGTCGTTCAGGTCGCGGCCGGCGGCATTCTTCAGCGGCACATACTTGGTCACCACAGTGTTCCAGCGGGTGATCTCGATGCCGGTGTCCTCGGTGATGAAGGAGAGGTCCGGGTCCTGCCCAATGGCCGGGATCAGGGTGTCGCACTCGACGATGAACTCACTGCCTTCGACCGGCTGCGGCCGGCGGCGCCCCGAATCGTCCGGCTCGCCAAGCTCCATGCGCACGCACTCGACGCCGGTGACCTGGCGCTTGTCGTCGACGATGATCTTCTTTGGCAGCACCAGGAATTCGAACTGGACGCCCTCTTCATCGGCGCCGTCGACCTCCCAGACATCGGCCGGCATCTCTTTGCGGGTCCGGCGATAGAGCAGGATCGAATCCTCGGCCCCTTCGCGCAGGGCGACGCGGACACAGTCGATGGCGGTGTTGCCGCCGCCGACCACGCAGACCTTCTTGCCCATGCCGGTCGGCTTGCCCATATAGGCTTCGCGCAAAAAGTCGATCCCGCCGGCCAGAAAGCCCTTGTAGCCTTCGTCTTCGCCCTCGACCCCCATCGGCTTGGAGCGGTGGGCACCGGGCGCGAGCAGCACGGCAGCGAACTTCTCTTTCAGCTCGACCAGGGAGATATCCTTGCCGACCCGGGTGTTGTAGATGATCTCGACGCCCATGGCGGAGATGATGTCGATGTCGCGTTGCAGGATATGCCGTGGCATCCGGTAGGCGGGGATGCCGACGGCGATCATACCGCCGCCGAAGCCTTCCGGCAGGGCTTCGTAGATGGTGCAGGGATAGCCTTCCAGGGCCAGGTAGTAGGCCGCTGCAAGTCCGGCCGGCCCAGCGCCGACAATGGCGATCTTCTTGTTCTTTTTCGGTTTCGAATGCATCGGCGGCTGCAGATTGCGCTGCCGCTCGTATTCGGCCGCGGTCCGCTTGAGGACCATGATATTGACCGAATCATCGACATTGGCGCGGCGGCAGGCGGTCTCGCAGGGGTGCGGGCAGACCCGGCCGCAAACCGCCGGTAGCGGCATGCTTTCACGGATCACCGCCAGCGACTCGTCGTAGCGGCGCTCCTTGATCGCCTCGATGTAGGCGGGGATATCGATGTGCGCCGGACATTTGTCCTGGCAGGGCGCGGTCAGCTTGACCTTGTAGTCGACCGCCTTGCCCGGCTTGCGCTCACCCTTGATGTAGGCGAGGTAATCGTTGCGGAAATGCTTGATGGTATCGGCCACCGGAATCGCCGAGGTCTGGCAGAGGGTGCACTTGCAGTTCTGCAGCAGATCAGCGACGTTTTCCAGGGTGTCGAGATCACGCTCTTCACCCTGACCGTTGATGATCCGCGCCAGGGTGTCCTGCATCACCCGGGTGCCCTTCTTGCCCGGGGAGCACTTGGCGCAGCAGTAGTCCTCCTGCACCCGCCTGGCGTATTCGGCCGCCATGGCGACCACATCGACGCTGGGATCACCGAGAATCAGTCCGTCCCAGCCCATAAACGCGGCGATATTTTTTTCAGCGCCGAATGTCGTCGGCAGTTTCTTGACCGCGACTTCGACTTCGGCGTCACCACCCTGGCGATTATCGACGACCTGTCGTCCCCAACTGGAAAAAGCAACCTTTGACAAACCGGCCTCCTATGACCTGCTTCGACCTTCCGGAAAGGGAAGGTCGCGAACCCCGTAAACAGGGAGAATCACCAGATGTTCTGGCTGTTTTCGTCTCTTGAAATCGTATACAGTATGCAGGTAGATAACACGAACCGGCGCTGAAAATCAAGGCTAATTTTTCGCCTTAAACGGCGACTATTGGCAGGTCAAACGTGAGGAAAAACAGTTTGTTAGCATAGCGACAGGAGGGCTGTTTCAGGTCCATTCAGGGAAACTGCGGCGGCGGGTTGAGGATCTTCCACAAAGCTATCTTGCTGTCTTTATCGATCACCAGTTGCCACTCCTGTTCCCAGTGCCATTTCCTGATGCTGGTCGTAGGCAGGCGATAGTATTCCAGCTGATAATCGGCCCGCGCCGACTTCTGCCCCTCCCCCAGTTCAATCGACAGGATGCGGCTGTCGACGACCCGCAGGTCTTCATTTTCGGGGAACTGCGCCAAAAAATCGCCCTGCGCTTCAGAGTGAACCAACTGTGCCGCGCTGCGATAATCCCGCCAGCGCATCGCCTCGCTGAAAGCGAAACTGCTTTTATCGAGCCCAGGCCCCAATTCAAGAGACCCTAAACAGCCTCCCAGCAGGGCCAATGCGAGCAGGCCAAGAATACCAAAACGTCCCATATCAACATCCCCTGGCCGTAAACAAGGCCTTTAGAAAAAATAATCGTTAGAACATCCGGCGCACAGTTGCGCCTGCGGTGTTATCCGCTAAACTGTCTTTCCCCTGGGGGGAGGCGAGTCATCACCCGAACCATCGCAGGAGCCGGACCATGCAGGAGATTCACATTTTCACCAAAGACTATTGTGCCTACTGCCAGCGCGCCAAAGACCTGCTTGATATCAAAGGGGTCGACTACACTGAAATCGATGTCACCTCTGATACAAAGCTTGAAGCACTGATGCGGCAACGCTCCGGCCGCCACACGGTTCCGCAGATCTTTGTCGGCAACCAGCATGTCGGCGGCTGCGACGACCTGTTTGCCCTCGACGAACATGGCGAACTGGACCTGTTGCTGGAGATGGTCCGCTAAACCGAACCCCTATTCCTGATCCACCTTGCGCATAATCGCGGTATAAAAACTGTACTCATCGGTTTCCACCCGGGACAGGGAAACTTCGAGGCTAAAGCTCGACCCGTCGCGCCGGCGTCCGACAAACCGCTGTAATTCCTTGAGCAGCTGCTGGCCATGCTGGCGGAAATAGGCTTCAGCACCGATCTCATGTAAATCGCGGTTGTCCGGGTGGATCAATTCGGCGATCGACATCCCCAGACTCTCCATTTTGCTGTAACCGAACAGCCGTGAGGCCGCCTGGTTGAAGAGGATGATTTTCCCGTCCGGCAAGAAGGAGATGATCCCGTCCCGGGCGGTTTCAGTCAGAATCCGGAAGCGCGCCTCCGACTCGGTGAGCTCTTTTTGCTTGTCGGCCAGACTCTCGACCATCCCGTTGAAACCTTCGATCAACTCGCCGATCTCGTCATCCCGCTCGACCGGCAATTTCTCAACGAAGGTTCCGGACCGGTTGATGCGCCCGATCGCCGCCCCCAGCAGCGCCAGCGGGTGCAGCACAGTGGCCCTGGTGAGCAGGCTGAGACAGAAGATCAGCGCAAGATAAATCCCGCCGGTCGTCAGCGCATCGTTGCGCACCCGGGCCAACACCTGCCGCTGCAACCGGTCCATGGGGATCTGAATCGAAATGGCGCCGATCACTTCTCCAAGCGGGTAGTGGTAGGCGCGGTCGGTCTCCGGGGGATAAAGCTCCTGGATCACCTGCGGCGCGTCAGCCGGATCGCCATGGCACTCGAGGCAGCTTTGATCGGCGCGAAACGCCTGCAGGTAGCGGAAGCTGCGCGCCGCATCGGCGCCGGTGATCTGGTAGTACTCATCACCGGCGCCGCGGCGAAACTGCTGCAGGGTGCGCTGCTCAAAGGGATCGGGGGCATTGGCCGGGTTGCGGTAGCGGTCGGAGACCTGGCGGATCTGGTAGTCGGTATCACCGGCCACCTGGACGCCGATCCGGTTGCTGGCGAGCACCGGGATCAGGCCGACCCGGTCGCTGTCGAGGGTAACGTTGCCTGCCTGCAGCTGGGCGGAGAGATAATCGCGGGTGCGGATGGTCTGGAAAGCGATCAGCCGCGCTTTCTCGATCGACTCCTCAAGGATGAACCGCTCCTGCTGCCGGTAATCGAGCCAGACGGTGAGCAGGAAAAAAACCAGCAGTGTCGCCGCAACCACAAGGTTGGTACGGGGCTGCAGACGCAGCCGCGGGAAGACCGGCATCGAGGTGCATCCTTTCTTTGCGGTGACCAGTTCAGAGCGGGGCGTGCCTGAGTCGCTGCAGCAATTGCTTGAGGATCGCGGCGGTCATGCCCCAGATCGTGTGGTTATCGAGCAGATAAAAATCGACCAGAAAACGCCGCCCCTCGTGCTGCCAATCCTCCTGCCAGTAGATCTGCGGGTCGGCCAGCCGCGCCAGCGGCAATTCGATCACTTCGGCAATTTCGTTGCCATCCACCCGGTACGGGTACGGGTCGGAGTAGCTGCCGACGCAGACTTTGACGTGGTAGCCGTAGACCGAGTAGAAATCGTCCAGCTGCCCGAGCCGCCGCACATCCTGCGGCCGGATGCCCATCTCCTCCTCGGTCTCGCGCAGCGCCGTCTGCCAGAAATCGGCATCCGCCGCTTCCGCGGCGCCGCCGGGAAAAGAGATTTCCCCGCCGTGATTCTTCAGATGGTCGGTGCGCCGGGTGAACAGCACCCAGGGCTGTCCATCGCGCAGAAACATCGGCACCAGCACCGCCGCCGACCGCAACTGCTGCTGCGGCATCGGCTGCGGAGCATATCTGGCCAGTTGCAAGGATATCTGATCGAGGGAAGACATCAACCTTTCCCGGCGATTCCGTTCTGTTTGAGCTTAGCGATGGTGGCGGCGTAATCCGCAGTGCCGAACACCGCGCTGCCGGCGACGAAGACATCGGCTCCGGCGGCGGAGATCTCCTGAATGTTATCGACCTTCACCCCGCCATCGACCTCCAGTTCGATCTCCAGACCCAGCGCGTCGATCCGCCGGCGCAGTTCGGCGATCTTCGGCAGGCAGTTGGCGATGAACGACTGGCCGCCGAAGCCGGGGTTGACGGTCATCAGCAACACCAGGTCGAGATCGGGCAGGATCATGTCGAGGGCCGACAGCGAGGTCGCCGGGTTAAGCGACACCCCGGCCTTTTTGCCGAGCGACCTGATCAGCTGCACGCTGCGGTGCAGGTGGGCTGAGGCCTCGGCATGCACGACGATGATGTCGGCGCCGGCCGCGGCGAAGGCGGGGATGTAAAGATCGGGGTTCTCGATCATCAGGTGCACGTCGAGGGGCAGCCCAGTAACCGGGCGGATGGCGTCGACGATCAACGGCCCGATGGTGATGTTCGGCACGAAATGGCCGTCCATCACGTCGACATGCACGTAATCGGCGCCGCCGGCTTCAATAGCCATGATTTCCTCGCCCAGGCGGGCGAAATCGGCGGAGAGGATCGAGGGGGCGATTTTGATCATTGTGGGAACTCCCAGGGAGCGGGCGTGCCATCGGCACGCCCCTACGGATTGTTTTTATGTCGGGGCGGCCCGATGGGACGCCCGCATTCGCTTAATTGCCGCACAAACCGCGCAGCGAAAAACGCGTCCATCCCCGCATGGCGATGCGGGAAGGTGCGCAGGCAGCCGCTTTCGGTCAAAAGCTCCGTCCACCCAGGCGGTACATGCGAACGCAGATCCTCAAGCGCAAACTGTGGGTTCTCAGCCAGAAACCGGCTGACCACCTCATCGGTCTCCTGCGCCGTAAATGTGCAGACCGAATAGAGCAGCTTCCCGCCAGGGCGGACCAGCGGCGCGACATTGGCCAGCAGAACCGGCTGCAACGCGGCCAGTTCACGAATATTGACTGCCGACTTGTTCCAGCGGCTCTCCGGGTTACGCCGCAACACCCCCAGGCCGCTGCAGGGGGCGTCGAGCAGCACCCGGTCGAAACTCTGCGGCGCGAGAAAATCGGCCGGCGCAGTCAGGTCCCAGTCACGCGCCTCAATGCAGGTACAGCCAAGCCGCTGAGCCCCCTGCCTGATCAATTCGACCCGCTGCGGATGTTTATCGAGGGCAATAATCTCGCTCTGATTGCCGGTCAGCGCTGCCAGATGGGTGGTTTTCCCTCCCGGCGCGGCGCAGCCGTCGAGAATCCGCTGGCCGGGGCGTGCATCGAGCAGCAGGGCGATCAGCATGCTCGCCTCGTCCTGCACCTGGTACCAGCCTTCGAGATCCCCCGGAAGCCTTGCCTCGCCACGCTGTTCAAGAACAATCCCATCGGGAGCGTAGCCACAGGGGCGCGCCTGATGGCCTGCCTCCGAAAGAGCTTCGAGCAGAGGACCTCGCTCGATTTTCAGGGTGTTGGCCCGCAGACTCTGCGGCGCGGCAGCTGCCAGCGCCTCACCGAGCGCCCGCGCTTCAGCATTCGGCAATATCCGCATCACTTCCTTGGTCAGCCAGACCGGCATGCTGCAGACGTGCTGCAGATAACGGCGGATATTCTCCGGCGCCGGCCAGTCGATCTGCGCCTTGCCGCGCTCCAGGGAACGCAGCACGCCGTTGATCAGCCCGGCCGCCTTCTCCAGCTTGACCTCCCGCGCCAGCTCGACGGTCGAATTGACCGCCGCGTGAGCCGGCACCCGGTCGAGCTCGAGCAGCTGGTAGGCCCCCAGCCGCAGCAACCGCAGCACCTCCGGCTGCAGGCGCTTCAGCTGGCGCGCGCAGAACTGCTCGAGAGCGAAATCGATCCGCCCGCGCAGGCGCAGCACACCGTAGACCAGCTCGGTGACCAGGCCGCGGTCGCGGCTGTCGAGCTGCGAGCGGGTCAGGGTGCTGTCGAGCACCAGGTCGGCATAGGCGCCCTCATCGACCCGCAGCAGGATTTCGTAGGCGGCCCGGCGGGGGCTGTCGGTCGGTCGCGACGCCAACTAGAGACGCAGCTCTTCGAGGCGGCGGATCCGTTCCTCCATCGGCGGGTGGGTCGAAAACAGCGCGGCCAGCTTCTGCCCGCTCAACGGGTTGACGATAAACATGTGGGCGGTCGCCTCGTTGACCCGGGGCATCGGCAGCTGCTTGTTGGCCGACTCCAGCTTGCGCAGCGCCCCGGCCAGCGAGTGGGGGTTGCCGCAGTAGCGGGCGCCGGTGGCATCAGCGGCGTACTCGCGGGAGCGGGAGATCGCCATCTGCACCAGCATGGCGGCGATCGGCGCGAGGATCATCATGCCGATCATCGCGATCGGGTTGCTCCCCTCTTCGTCGTCACCGCCGCCGAAGATCATCGCCCACTGGGCCATGTGCGCCAGGTAGCTGATCGCCCCGGCGATGGTCGCGGCGATCGAGCCGATCAGGATATCGCGGTTCTGCACATGAGCCAGCTCGTGGGCCATCACCCCTTTTAGCTCCTCACGGGAGAGGATCTGCAGAATCCCCTCGGTCGCCGCCACCACCGCATGCTGCGGGTTGCGCCCGGTGGCGAAGGCATTGGGGGTCGGCTGCGGCAGGCTGTAGACCCGCGGCATGGTCAGATTGTTCTGCTGGCAGAGTTCGGCGACAACATCGTAGAGCGGGCCGCTTTCGACCAGCTGACCTTTATACATTTTGATGACCACCTTGTCGGAGAACCAATAGGTCCCAAGGTTCATCACCCCGGCCAGTACCAGCGCGATAGCCGCGCCCCCCTGACCACCGACGGCGCCACCGGCGCCCACCAGCACCAGGGTCAACAGGGTCATCAACATCACAGTTCGCATCGTATTCATTGTTCGTTCCTCGTTATTTCTGACGGGTAAATGCCAGCCTCACTTCAGTAAAAAATTCAGGCCGCCTTCGGAATGACATAGGTTTTCAGCGCCCGCTCGACATCCGGCAGCAGGATGTGGGTGTTGAAGCAGGGCCCATTGGGGCGCTTGTTGAGCACGCCGATCACCGGCAGCGGGTAGCTGTCGCGGATGCCGGAGGTCAGATCGCGCTCGCAGGCCACGGCGACGATCAGCTTGGGGCGCTTTTCGACGATCAGCTTGCGCGCCAGAGTGCCGCCGGTCGCCACCGCCATGTCGATGCCGTAGGCGTTGGCCAGCTCGAGCAGGCCGCTGATGTCGCACTTGCCGCAGCGGATGCATTTCTCGACATCGCCGGTGATCTTGATCGCGCAGTCGAACGTCTGGATGCAGTGCGGCAGCAGGATCAGGGTCTTCTCCGCCGGCACCCGCAGCTGCTTGGCGTCGACCAGCTGATTGTTCAGGGCGATGAACGACTGCTGCAGCTGATCGCGATCGATTCCGGCCAGCTTGCCGATCGAGATGATCGCCGGGAACAGGTACTTGACGACGATCTTGCGCAACCAGTTCGCCATGAACAGGTCGCGGCCGGTCAACAGGGTCAGCACCAGCAAACCCAGCCCGCCGACCAGCACCAGCGCCACGCTGCCGAGCAGCAGGCCGAAAGCCAGCGGCAGGCTCGGGTGGATATTCTCCAGGCCGACGCTCGGCACCCACCAGAGCAGAAAGGCCAGCGCCAGCACCACCAGGGAGGTGACACCCAGCAGGAGGATAAACAGCCGCTTGCGCGGCTGCTGGGATGCTTCAACGACAGTGGTCGGCAAAGCTAGGACTCCATTCGGGTGCCGACCGGCAGGTCGCGGCCGCGCAGGAAATCGGCGGCGGCCAGGCGTTTCTTGCCCGGCAGCTGCAGCTGCCCGACCACCAGCGCCCCTTCGCCGCAGGCGACCCTGACGCCATCAGCAGCGGCGCTCAGCACTCTGCCAGGCGCGCCGCTGAGCGTTTCATCGACCGAGGTGTCGGCAATCTTCAGGACATCCCCAGCCAGATGGGTATAGGCCCCCGGCCAGGGATCAAGCCCGCGCACCAGGTTATGAATGGCCGCGGCCGGCTGACTCCAATCGATCAGGCCGTCCTCCTTCTTCATCATCGGCGCATAAGTGCTTAACGCATCATCCTGCTTTTCCGCCACCAGCTCCCCGGCGCAGAGCCGCTTGAGGGTCTCCTCCATCGCTTCGCGCCCGAGCAGCGCCAGCCGGTCGTGCAGCTGTCCGGCGGTCTCGTTCGCACCAATCGCCAGGCTGAGCTTGACCAGCATGTCGCCGGTGTCGAGGCCGACGTCCATCAGCATGGTGGTGATGCCGGTCTCGCTCTCGCCGTCGACGATCGCCTGGTTGATCGGCGCCGCGCCGCGGTACTTCGGCAGCAGCGAGGCGTGCACGTTGATGCAGCCGTGGCCAGGAATATCGAGCACCGCTTTCGGGAGGATCTGTCCGTAGGCAACCACCACGATCAGCTCCGGTTGCAGCGCCTTGAACTGCTCGACCGCTTCCGGAGCGCGCAGCTTCTGCGGCTGAAACACCGGAATGCCGTGCTGCTGGGCCAACTCCTTGACCGGCGGCGGCGCCAGTTTCTTGCCCCGCCCTTTCGGCCGATCCGGCTGGGTGTAAACCCCGACCAGGTTGCAGCCGGCGGCAATCAGGCCTTCCAGGGTCGCCAGCGCAAACGCAGGTGTCCCCATGAAGACCGTGCGAATCTGTTCAGGTTGCATCCGCCTGCTCCCGCTCCTTCAACATTTTGAGATACTTCTTGCGGAACATCGAACGCTTGAGCGGCGAGAGCCGATCGACGAACAAGACCCCGTCAAGGTGATCGATTTCATGCTGGATGCAGATCGCCAGCAGCCCGTCGGCGTCCCGTTCCAGCGTATTCCCGGCCAGGTCCTGATAGCGCATGCGCACCTGGGCCGCGCGGTTGATGTTGGCAAAAAAGCCGGGCACCGACAGGCAGCCCTCCTCCTCAACCGCGTCCCCCTCGCGGGCGACGATCTCCGGGTTGACGGCAAAGATCAGGTCGTCCGGTTCCTCACCGGTCGAGCAGTCCATGACGATAAAACGCTTGAGTACCCCCACCTGCGGGGCGGCCAGACCGACCCCCGGCGCATCGTACATGGTATCCGCCATATCTTTCGCCAGTTGGCGCAGTTCATCGTCAAACACAGTCACCGGCACCGAGGTCTTCTTCAGAAGCGGTTCCGGATAGTGGAGAATTTCGAGTAAAGCCATCGCTCTCTTCCTGACGGCCGGGGCCGTCACCCGTTGGTTCATGTAGAAAAAACCTTCCCTCGGGAAGGTTCAATTCTCATGATACGACGTGCTCAGCAAGCAGTCAACCGCCGCCCGTCCAACGGCTCAGGGGAAGAGCAGCAGCTTCAGGGCGAAGACCAGCACCGTCGCGGTGACCACCTTCTTGATCCAGTCGTGCCCCTTGTCGACCGCCAGCTTCGGGCCGATCATCCCGCCGAGGGAATTGCCGGCCGCCAATGCAATGCCGAGCGTGTAGTCAACCTGCCCGTGGTAGATGAACACCCCCAGGGCGATGAAGGTATAGCAGAAGATGACGAACACCTTGACCGCGTTGATCCGCACCAGGTCGAGGCCGTGGACCAGCAGCGCGGTAATGACCAAAAAGCCGACCCCGGCCTGGACGAAACCGCCGTAGATGCCGACCAGGAAAAAGGAGCCGACCAGCAGCAGCTTGCGCCTGGCGCTGAAAGCGACCTCCTCCTGGCGAATGCGTTTCATCGGATCGACCGCGGTGAAGATCAGCACGCCGATCATGATCAGCGCCAGCAGCCGGTTGAACAGCTGATCGTCGAGACTGATCGCCAGATTGGCGCCGACCCAGCTGCCGAGCAGCGCCGGCGGGGTACAGACCAGCACCAGATCTTTCGGAAACACCCCGCGCTGCCGGAAGCCGCGGATGGCGAAGATGTTCTGGCAGAAGATGGCGATCCGGTTGGTGCCGTTGGCCACCGCCGACGGCAGCCCCATAAAGATTAGCAGCGGCAGGGTCAATAGCGAGCCGCCGCCGGCCAGCACGTTGAGGATGCCGGCGACGGTGCCGACGACGAACAACAGCGGCAGCTGCCAGAAGTAGGCCTCCATCAGTGAGTCCTCCTCGCGGTTAATTCTGAAGGATTTAGCAGCAATTTATTTCTACAATTCTGTGGGGCTAGGGTCTTTTTATCTGGGGCGTCGTACCATGATGCCTCGCTGTTTCGTAAACCTCTTTGTCGGACGGCTACGCACAGCAAAACACCTTGCCGATCATATTTCAATAAAAACGATCGGCAAAGCCACTAGATGTTCATGCATGATCGACAAGAGTCATCAACCCTCGGTGATGTTCAAAAGTTCGGGGAAAGCCAGGATCGCTGAACGTCGTCCGCTTGCTTCCAGCACAACATCCAGTACATCATGATTGCGCAGCTCCCTGAGGATTCGCCGCGCAGTCGCCTCGGGAATGCCCGAGGTATTGATAAAATCACTACCATTAAAGATGGGCTGAGAAAAGATTCGGTCGAGCGCATTAATAGCATGCTGTGACCGGGTAATATCAGTAATACGGGGCTTCATCTCTTCATAAAGAGACAGGATGGCATTAGCCTTTCGCTGGTTTTGTTCAGCCTGGTCACGTACGGCCTCCAGAAAAAAGAGACACCACTCGGTCCATTTCCCCTTACGAGAAATATCCAAGAGCCGATCGTAATACTCGTCCCGATGAGCCTCAAAGTAGGCACTGATATAGAACATAGGTCCGTTGAGAAGTTTTTTCTCCGCCATGTACAGCGGAACCAGCATGCGCCCGAGGCGACCGTTACCGTCGTTAAAAGGGTGCAGCGCTTCAAACTCTGCGTGAAGCACCGCCAGGCGCACAAGGTGATCCTGGGCATCAGCATGGATGTGCTTTTCCCATGCGGACATCCCCTCCTGAAGTTGATCTGGAGAAATCGGCACAAAACGCGCCTCTTCGATCGTGCAGCCATGCGACCCGATCCAGTTCTGAGTTCGACGATACTCGCCGGGATCCTTACCATCGCCGCGAACCCCATCCATAAGAACTCGGTGTGCCTCGCGGACAACCCGCTGGCAGAGAGGGAGTTTCTTCATCATCTCCACCGCGGTCCACATAGCCCTGCGGTAATTAAGAACCTCCTGAATATCGGCACGCTTTTCCGGCTCCATGGTTTTGCCGACACCCTCAGCTTCATATTCAAGAACTTCACCCATAGTCGTTTGGGTGCCTTCGATGCGTGAGGACAAAACGGCTTCCTGGGTAATCAGAGGGCTCAGGAGCAGGCTGGCATTCTGCACCGCAGAGAGCGTGCCATCATAGCGTGCTACTGCCATACTTGCGGGCCCGATCACGGGAATCAGGCGTTTCCAGTCCAGCTCCTCAGGAGGGAAAATTCCGTAATGGTACTGAACGGCCATAGTTTACCCCTCTCCAGTCCAATGGCAAGCTTTGAGCCGAGGCGACATTATCTTTCTTCCCCGATCAGGCTGCGGATCACCTCGCCGGCCATGGTCAGGCCGAACAGCGGCGGGATGTAGGATGAGCTGCCGAGGATCACCCGCCGGTCCTCGCAGCGCCACTGCTGGTCCTGCTTGTTCGGGCAGACGCAGTCTTCGGCGCAGATGGCGGTCTCGTCCGTCAAGGGGCGGAACTCCTCGGTCGAGTAGACCACCTTGATGCCGCGCTCGATGCCGCGTTTGCGCAGCTCTTTGCGGATGATCCGCGCCAGCCGGCACTTCTCGGTCTTGCTGATATCAGCCACCTGCAACCCGGTCGGGTCGAGCTTGTTGGCCGCGCCCATCGACGCGATCACCGGCAGCTGCCGCGCGACACAGCTCTGCAGCAGGTGCAGCTTGGCGGTGATGTGGTCGATGCAGTCGAGCACGTAATCGTAGCCGGGCGCCAGCAGCTCATCGCTGGTGTCCGCCGCGTAGAATTTATGGACCGGGATAATTTCTGCCTGCGGGTTGATCGCCCGGCAGCGTTGCGCCATCGCTTCGACCTTGGCCTGGCCGATGGTGCCGTCCAGCGCGTGGATCTGCCGGTTGACGTTGGTGAGGCAGATCTCGTCGAAATCGACCAGGGTCAATTTGCCGACCCCGGCCCGCGCCAGCGCCTCGGCGGCGTAGCTGCCGACCCCGCCGATGCCGAAGATCGCCACCGACGCGGCTTTCAATTTTTCCAGGCCGGCGGCGCCGACCAGCAGCTGCATCCGACTGAATCTGTGTTCTGACATCGAACTTTTCCTTCATGCAGATTTTCTGTAGGGGCGTCCCGCTGGGACGCCTTCTTACAATTTAAACCGGGCGCCCCAGCGGGACGCCCCTACTCCATTCCGGGGAACAGACTGAGTGCGTTCTCTGTCGTCACCCGCGCCGCCTCTTCAAGCGTCCAGCCGCGCAGCTCGGCGACTTTCTGCGCCACCGCGACCAGCGCCTGCGGCTCCGCCGCCATATCGGGCAGGTCGGTCTCCAGCACCAGCGCCGCGGCCGGCAACTCAACCACCGCCTGTGGCAGCTTGCGCGCCGACTCGCGCAGCAGGATCGGGCCGACGCCGAGCTTGAAACCGAGCCGGGCCAGCTCCTGGGCGACCGGCAGGCTACCGGAAAAACCGTGCCAGATGCCGCCGACCTGCCGACCGATGGCCAGTTCGCGCAGCACCTCAAGCAGCCGACCGGTCGCTTTGCGGCCGTGCAGCAGCACCGGCAAGCCGCTATCAAGGGCGATCTGCAGCTGGGCGCGCAAGACCTTTTCCTGCAGCCCCAGGTCCGGCCCGCAGACCCCGTCCAGGCCGATTTCGCCAATGGCGACGCTTCGGGGATTCTGCGCCAGCAGACCCAGCGCGGCCGCTGCGGCGTCCGACCACTGCTCGGCGTAAGCCGGGTGCAGCCCCGGCGCAGCGAACACTCCTTGATTTGCCGTCAGCTTGAAAAGCCCGTCCCACCCGCTGGCCCGCACCCCCGGAATCACGAGGCGGTCGATGCCGCTGCGGTGCGCGGCGGCCAGCACTGTGCTGCCCTGACCTTCGAGTTCCGGGGCGTCCAGGTGGATGTGGCTGTCGATCAGTGAAAGCATGGCGCATGGTAGCAAAAGCGCCGCGCGGGGGGAAGAAAATCGAAGACCCGCAAAACAAAACGGCCGGGGATTGCCCCGACCGTTATTGCCGTTCACGACTAAATGCGACGCCTGCTCAGCTGTCCAGCAGGTTGACCAGTGAGCGCCGCTTTAGCCCGCCTTTGAGCATCGCCTGAATCTTCTCCTCCAGCCCGCCGAGGGTCACTTCATCGACCATCCCGGCCAAATTCTCCAGTTTCCACTCCGCGGCCAGTTTCTGCCAGACGGCGCTGCGGCTGGCCATCGGGTATTCGGCGGAGTCGATGCCGATCAGCCGTACCCCGCGCAGGATGAAGGGAAAAACATTGACCGGCAGATCGGGGGATCCGACCAGGCCGCAGCAGGTGACGCTCCCCAGCGGCACGGTCGCTTTGATCGCCGCAGCCAGGGTCTCGCCGCCGACACAGTCGACCACACCGGCCCAGCGGGGTTTCATCAGCGGTCGCTCGCTCCCCTCGGTGACGGCGGAGCGTTCGATCACCTCGCTGGCCCCCAGCCCTTTGAGATAAGCGGCTTCGTCCAGCTTGCCGGTGGCCGCCGTGACCTGGTAGCCGGCCTTGGCCAACAAAGCGACCGCCAGGCTGCCGACGCCGCCGGTCGCGCCGGTGACCAGCACCGGTCCGGCGTCCGGTTTGAGGCCGCTCTCGACCAGTTCATGCACCGACATGGCCGCCGTCAGGCCGGCGGTGCCGAGCATCATGCTTTCTTTCAGGCTCAGGCCCTTGGGAAGCTTCAGCGCCCACTTGCTCGGCACCCGGATCAGCTGTCCGAAGCCGCCGTCGCTCTCCATGCCGAGATCGTAGCTGGTGACAATCACCTGCTCGCCCGGCTTAAAAGCGCCATCGCTGCAGGAGACCACCTCGCCGGCGGCGTCGATGCCCGGGGTGTGGGGAAAGTTGCGGGTCACCCCCGGGTTGCCGACCGCCGAGAGGGCGTCCTTGAAATTGAGCGACGAGTAGTGGACCTTGACCACCAGCTCGCCCTCGGGCAGATCGTCGAGGGAGCGGGTGACGATGGTACGGGTGAAAACCTTCTTCTCCGGCTGTTCTACCAGCAGGGCTTTGAATTGCTGCGACATCTGGGCCTCCGTAACAGGGAAAGATTGACTTCAGTTCAACGTTGCCATAAAACTAACCAGTACCAGGCAATAAAACAAGTACCAACTTTTTTGTACTGTAGTATCCATAAAGATACTATAGAGTAATTCGGAGCTGTTATGAACGAAATCACGTCCTATCGCTGTACCGTCGCGGTGACCCTGGAGATCATCGGCGGCAAGTGGAAATCGCTGATCCTCTGGCACCTGAGCTTCAAAACCCTGCGCTTCAGCCAGCTGCAGCGGCGCCTGGGCAAGGTGACGCAGAAGATGCTCACCCAGCAGCTGCGCGAACTGGAGTCCGACGGTTTGGTCCACCGCCAGGTCTACGCCGAGGTGCCGCCGCGGGTCGAGTACTCACTGACCGAACTGGGGCAGAGCGTGGTGCCGATCCTTGAGCAGATGTGCCAATGGGGTAAAGACTACCTGGAGCAGAGCGAAGGGCAAGCGGTCGAGCCCTGCCAGGCAAGTTAACGAAAAATAACCATTTTCCCCGCTGGCCGGGTTTCTAATCTTTCTCTTGACGAGCCAGGGCCGATACGCCTGAGCCCCCTGAAATCACATTGAAAAAACTCCTCCGCGCGGCACTCCTTGCGCAATCCACAACCTCATGAATTAAATGTAACCACCTGGCATTATTGACTCTGTCCGAAAACAACAGTAGCCTGCTGGTGTTTAGTTCTGACATTTTTTGCCGGGAGGGAATGATGATGGCGACCACAAAGAAACTGGCTGGGGTGATTTTCTGGTTACTGGTTCTGAACGCATCGGCACAGGCGACCGGCTGGGAGCAGCTGTCACAGCAGGCGCTGCAACTCTATCACGGCGGCCAGCTTGAACCTGCCCTGGTCGCCGCCGACCAGGCCTTGCAACTGGCCGAGCGTTCCGGCGCCGAAGACCTTTCGGTTGCCGGCTGCCTGAACAATCTCGCCGCGCTGCACACCTACCTGGGCGATTATCCGCGGGCGGAAGCGTTGCACGCCCGCGCGCAGCAGTTGCGCGAGCAGGCTCTTGACGAGGAGCATCCGCAGCTCGCTATCACCCTGAACAACCTGGCCGCAGCCCACCTTTATCAGCGGCACATTCCGCAGGCCGAAGCCCTGCTCCAGCGCGCTCTGCAGATCCTGGAAGAAACCGGCCGTGACCATCCCCTGGCGCTGGCCGCCGTCCTGAACAATCTGGCCGAAGCTAACCGGGCGCAGAGAGCTTTTGCCAACGCAGAGCAGCTCTACAAACGCTCACTGACGATCAAGGACCGGCTGCTGGGCACCGACCATCCCGATTATCAGGCCACCTTGAACAATCTGGCCGCGCTCTACCGCGCACAGGGGCGAACCGGCGAAGCTGCTCAGCTGACTGGAACTGTGCAAGCGCCGGCAGCCCTGTTTGCCGGCTGGCAGGCGCAGCGCCGGAGTCGATGACCGGAGCCGAGCGACCTCGACTCTATCGGCTGCGATCATGAGAAAACTCGCCAACCTGTTCATCTGTCTGTTCCTGTGCGCCGCACTGATCGATATCGCCGACGAGCTGCTCAAGCTGCTTTTACCCAGCTCCTTTCTGACTGAGCCACGGCGCCTGGTCGACCTCTTGACCCTGGCGATCGGCCTGGCCTGTTATCTTTGCATGGCGTTCAACCGCCACCTGCCGAAGCTGCTCCTGCTATCACTCCTTGGCTACCTGCTCTGGGGGCAGCTCGCCTTCTGGCCGCTCGCGGAGTGGCTGGGAGAAGACATTTCTGCGCTCTGTGCCGCCGGCGGCCAGCTGCTGCTGGCGCTGCTGGCGATGACCAGCATCCGGGCGCAGAACCGCAAAAGCCGGCTGTTCCGGCCGAGCCAGTTTGCCGGGCCCGGGTTCAGCGGCCGCAACCTGTTCAACTTTGCCCTGCTCAACCTCCTGCTGCTGCCTGTCATCCTGCTGCTGCTCGGCTTTTCCGCCACCAGCAGCCTGCTGGAACAAAGCAGCGCCGGTTTCGTGCAGCTGAAACCGGACGGCCTCTACATGTCCGAGCGGGTCTACCGCCAGGGGACCAAGACGATTCGCCTGGTCGGGATGATCCATCTGGGCCAGCAGGACTACTTCTCGGCGCTGAACGACTCCATAAGCGGCCAGCGCACGTTGATCCTCGCCGAAGGGGTCAGTGACCGGACGCAGCGCCTGCAGGGGAAATTCAGCTACGGCAAGCTGGCAGACCTGCTCGGGCTGGCTTCGCAGGAGGATTTCCCATTCAGCGGCCGGGTCGTTTCGGCTGACAGCCTGCAGCGGCTGGCGGATGTCAGCAAAGCTCAACCCGACATTCTGCCGGCCGACATCGATCTGCAGGAGTTCGATCCCCGGACCATTGCCGTTCTAAATGCGCTGGGCGAACACCTGCTGAACGCCCCCTCCCTGGCGGCCGGCGTGAGCGCGTTCAACCGCTGGGCCAATACGCATCTGTCACCGGAGACCAACCAGGTGGTGATGGCCGACCTGCTCGACAAGCGCAACGCTTCGCTGCTCGGCTACCTGCCGGACGCGTTGCGCAAGTACGATAAATTGGTGATCCCCTGGGGCGCGCTGCACATGGCGGGGATCGAGCAGGGGGTTCTGGAGTTGGATTTCAGCCTGCAGCAATCGCGGCAGCGACAGAGTATCGATTTTTTTCAGTTGCCCTACCAACGGCTCTGGAAAAGCTTAACCGAGGAGAACGGGCGGTAGGGGCGCGCCGCCGGGTCGCCCGGGTCAGCGCAGTTGAGATTCAGCTGCCCTGCGATGGTCGGGATATGCCCTGCACCGCACTGATTCCGGCCAGATAGCCGGTCGACCAGCAGACCTGCAGGTTGAAGCCGCCGGTCGGGCCATCCAGGTCGATCATCTCCCCGGCAAAGTAGAGGTTTTCGAGCCTCTTCGAGCGCATGCTGCGCATGTCGATATCCTGCAGTGCCACGCCGCCCGAAGTGACGATCGCCTTATCGAAGCCGCCGACTGCGGTCACCTGCAGCTCAAGCGCCTTGAACAGCTGCAGCAGGCGGGCCCGCTCGGCCTTGCTGACCGAATGGCATTTCTTGTACGGATCGATTTCGGACAGGCGGAGAAACAGCGGGATCAGATCCTTCGGCAGCAGGTTGCCCAGCGCGTTGCGAAAATCCTTGTTGCTGTGCGCCGCCAGTTCCCGCTGCAGCCGCTGATCAAAGAGCTGCGGAGCAACGGCCGGCTTCAGATCGAGCAACAGCTGCACCGCCCCTTTTTTCAGCGCTGCGCGGATTTCGCTGCTCAGATCAAGGACGATCGGGCCGCCGATCCCCTGCCGGGTGAAGAAGGCTTCGCCGAACCTTTCGGCGAGAATCTTGTCGTGCTGCTGCAGCGAGATCCGCACATTCTTCAGGTTCAGATCACAGAGCTCGCCGGTCCAGTTCTCCGCCAGCTTCACCGGCACCAGCGCCGGCTCGGTCGCGACCAGCCGGTGCCCGGTTTCGGTCGCCCAGGCATAACCATCGCCGGTGCAGCCGGTCTCCGGGTAGGAGAGCCCGCCGGTGGCCAGGACAAAGTTCTCAGCGACAAACTCGCCCCGGCTGGTCTGCACCGCGCTCAGCCGCTCCCCGGCAGATTTCAGCCCAGTCACCCGGCATTCGGTCAACAGCTCGACCCCGGTCTCGCGCAGAAAAGAATCCAGCACCCGCTGCACGTCGGCCGCCTTGCCCCGCTCGGGGAAGATCCGGCCGCCCCGTTCGACGCGCAGTTTCAGACCGCGACTTTCGAAGAAATCGACCGTTTCCTGAACGCCAAAGGCATACAGAGCGGTCAGGAAGGCTTTGCCATTGCGCCCGAACTGCTCGGCAAACCGGCGCGGGTCCTCCTCGCTGTTGGTGACATTACAGCGCCCCTTGCCGGTGATCAGCACCTTCGCGCCGCAGCGCCGGTTCTTCTCCAGCAGCAGCACCCTGGCGCCGGCCTGCGCGGCAAATCCGGCAGCAAAAATCCCTGCCGGCCCCCCGCCGACGACGATCAGATCATAGTTTTTCATGCGGATAAATAATCCCGTTACAGAGTTTCAGGTGGAGATTCTGACCCGGCTCGGGTCGATGCCATACTGGCTGGCCAGGTACTGCAGGTAGCCGAGGTCCTCGCACATGCTCTTGCCCGGTTCATCGGAGATTTTCGCTATCGGCTTGCCGTTGGCGGCGACCATTTTGATGACGATATCGAGCGGCTGGTTGCCGACATCGTTCATCAGGTTGGTGCCGATGCCGAAGGAGATCCTCGCCCGGCCGCGGAAGTGCTGGTAGATCTCGATCATGCGCGGGAAATTCAGGCTGTCGCTGAAGACCAGGGCTTTGCTCAAGGGGTCGACCCCCATCTGCTGGTACATCGCCAGCGCCTTCTCTCCCCAGGCCAGCGGGTCGGCGCTGTCGTGGCGCAGGCCGTCATAGAGCTTGACGAAGTAGGGATCGGAAAAATCGCGGATGAAGGAGTCCATCGAGTAGTTGTCGGTCAGGGCGATCCCCAAGCGCCCGCGGTATTCGCGCACCCAGCCCTCCAGCGCCGCCTTCTGGGCATCGGCCAGACGGGTCACCGCCTGCCAGGCCTGAAACCATTCGTGGGCCATGGTGCCGATCGGGGTCAGGCCGAGGGTGCGGGCGAAGTGCAGGCTGCTGGTGCCGCCGAAATACTCGGGGATTTCCCGCTGCAGGGTTTCCAGCACCTCCTGCTGCCAGCCGCGGCTGGCCCGCCGGCGGGTGCCGAAATCGACGAAGGAGAAGCCGGGCAGCTCGCCGTGCCCGCGCAGCAGAGCAATCTTGTCGGCCAGCTTCTGCCGCCCCAGCTGCCGGTCGAAGCCGCCACAATGAATGATGGTATGCAGCTCGCTGATGATCGCCAGGGCGTAGATCTCGAACAGCGCGACGTGGATCAGCGGCCCGCGGAAACGCAGCTTGAGATCCTCCCCTTTCGGCTGCAGGTCCACGAAGCGCATATCGAGGCGGAAGATGCGCAGAAACGCGATGAAGTCGGGGGTGATGTAGGGGAAGCGGCTCAGGTAGTCGAGCTCCTCGGGCAGGAACTGCAGGGAGCAGACATGCGCGAGCTGGCGCTCGATCTCAGGGATCAGGGCGCTCAGGTCGAAGCCATTGCGGTTGCGGCAGGCGAACTTCCATTCGACCTCGACGGTGCGGAATTCCGGGGCGTGGTAGAAGGCCTGCAGCATGGTGATCTTGTAGAGATCGGTGTCGAGCAGCTGCTCGATCAGCCAGCGCTCCAGGGGAGCCGCGCTCATACCGCCTCCAGCTCGGCGCTGCTGCCAAGCAGTTCGGCGCCGGCAGCACGCATTTCCTCTTCTGCCGCGGTGCAGGTGTCGGCGGCCACGCCACGGCAGCCGGCCAGGTTGACCAGCACCCGGAACCCGGCCCGGCGCAGCTGCAGCACGGTGGTCTTGACGCAGTAGTCGGTGGCCAGGCCGCCGACGATCACCGTCGCGACCTGTCGCTGCCGCAGCCATTCGATCGCCCCGGTGCTCTCGGTCTCGGCCAGATCGTGATAGCAGGCGCCATAGGGGTGCTTGAGGGGATCGGTCCCCTTCTCGATCACCAGGTCGTAATCCTCTTCCGCCGGCAGACCGGGGATCAGCTTATTTCCCTCGGTGCCGACCACGCAGTGCGGCGGCCACTTGATGTCGAGGCCGGGGAAGTTGCCGCTTACCGGCTGCATGATCTCCTCCGGCGAAGTCGCCACCCAGGGGGCCTCGGGGGGGTGGCAGTCTTTGCTGACGATGCGGCAGGCGGCGAAGCGCGCCTGGGCGTTCAGCTCGCCGGCGATCCGATCACCTTCTGTCACCGGCAGCTCGTTGGGGCACAAAGGGGTGAAGCCACGCTGCGGGTCGACATCAAAGCTGGCTGTGGTTGCGGGTGTGAGTCTGATCATTCTGACCTCCAGGGGTTGGCAGACGAGGGCAGAGGGGTTGATTCATAGCATAGCATGGCAGATCCGAAGGAGGAGGCCCGAAATTCTTGGCGCGGCGGACAGCTGAACTCAAGCTAAGGCGTGAGCAACCGGTAGACCAGCGTCACCGCCGCCGAAACCTCGACCTTGCCGGCCGCCACCGGCACAGTATCGGCGCTGGCCATGCGCGCCTCGGCCATCATCAACTGCGGGCCGGGAACACCGCCGGGAGAATCGAGAGTCAGCGACTGCACCGGCCCCAGCTTGACCCCGGCGGCGGCGGCCATGGTCTGCGCCTGGCGAATCGCCCGTTCGGTCGCCAGGGCGATCGCGCGCTGCTTCTGCTCCTGCGGATCGGCCAGGGTAAACTGCAGCCCGCCGACCTGGTTGGCGCCGGCCCGCTGGGTCGCCGCGAGAAGCTTGCCGGCCAGTTTGACCCGGGTGGTGGCGATCAGCAGCTCATTGCTGACCCGGTAGCCGACGATCTCGCGCTGCCAGTTGGCCGGGGTCGGCCGCGGCGGCAGGCTCCATTCGGGACGGACCTGAAACTGTCCGGTGGCCAGCTCCTCCCGGACGATGCCGATCTGCGCGAGGCTGTCCATCACCGCCTGCATCCGCTCGCTGTTGCTGGAAAGCGCCAGCTCGGCGTCGGCGTCCTGCGTGACCACCCCCAGCCGCAGCTGCAGCTGGTCGGGGGCCGCTTCAACCGTCGCTTCACCACGCACCACCAGCTGCGGAAAAGTTTGCCCGACGGCGCCCAGATTCAGGGTCTGCGGGCCGCAGCCGACCAGGCCCGGCAACAGCAGCAGAAACAGCAGCAACGCTCTCGTCTTCATAAAGAGTCCTCATCAATAACTGGTTGAAGATACTTTGAAACCATACCCGTTCGGCGCGCTGTCCGCAATCCCCGTTCGATTGACAGAGGATCGAAGCGCGATAAAGTTTAGCTAACCGCCTTGGAGGAGATGCCACCCATGCCGAAAACCCCCATCGCCCAGTTCCAGATCGATCGGTTGAGCATTCTCGACCCGTCCGGCCAGATCGACGAAGACCTGATGCCGGAGTTAAGCGACAGCCAATTGCTGCAGCTCTATGAGCTGCTCACCTACACCCGGATGGCCGATCAGCGCGCCCTCGACCTGCAGCGCGAGGGGCGGCTCGGCACCTACCCCTCGTCCCTCGGGCAAGAAGCGGCGCAGGTCGGCAGCGGTTTCGCCCTGCAGAAAAACGACTGGGTTTTCCCCAACTTCCGCGAACTGGGGGTGTTTCTCTGCCAGAACTACCCGCTGGAACTGATCTACCGTTACTGGACCGGCGACGAACGCGGCCTGCAGAGCCCGGAAGGGATCAACATCTTCCCCATGTGCATCGCCGTCGGCACCCACGTGCTGCACGCCGCCGGGGCGGCGCTGGCGGCCAAGTACCGCGGCGATGACATGGTCGCGGCCGCCTTCCTTGGCGACGGCGCCACCTCGAAAGGGGATTTCCACGAAGCGCTGAACATGGCCGGGGTCTACCAGCTGCCGCTGGTGGTGATCTGTCAGAACAACCAGTGGGCGATCTCAGTGTCGCGCGAATCGCAAACAGCCTCGGAAACCCTGGCGCAAAAAGCGATTGCCCACGGCATTCGCGGCATTCAGGTCGACGGCAACGACGTGCTGGCGGTCTACGCCGCAACCCGCGAGGCGCTCGAACGGGCCAGAAGCGGCGACGGCCCGACTTTCATCGAATGCGAAACCTACCGGATGTCGGACCACACCACCGCCGACGACGCCCGCCGCTACCGCGACCCGCAGGAGGTTGCCAAATGGCAGGAGCGCGACCCGCTGCTGCGCATGCGACGCTTCCTCGAACAACAGCGGCTCTGGAGCCACGGCGACCAGGAGCAGCTCGAACTGACCCTGAAAGAGCGCCTCAGCCGGGTGGTCAAGGCGGCGGAAAGCACTGCACCGCCGAGCGCCGAGGAGATGTTCCGCTACACCTGTCACGCGCTTTCCAGCCGTCAGCAGGAACAGCTCAAGGAGTGCCTCAATGGCGGTCCTTAACCTGGTTCAGGCGATCAATGAGGGTCTGCGGCAGGCGCTGGAAGAGGATGAGCGGGTGCTGCTGCTCGGCGAGGACATCGGCAAGGATGGCGGCGTGTTCCGCGCCACCGACGGCCTGTACGAGGTTTTTGGCGAGCAGCGGGTGCTCGATACGCCGCTGGCCGAATCGGGGATCGTCGGCCTGGCGGTCGGCATGGCCGCTTACGGGCTGCGGCCGGTGGCGGAGATCCAGTTTCTCGGCTTCCTCTACTCGGCCGTTGACCAGATTTTCACCCACGCCGCGCGCATCCGCGCCCGCTCGCGCGGCCGCTACAGCTGTCCGCTGGTGGTGCGCACCCCCTATGGCGGCGGCGTCAAGGCGCCGGAGCTGCACGAGGAGAGCAGCGAGGCGTTGTTCTGTCACATGCCCGGCATCAAGGTGGTGGTCCCTTCCACGCCGAGCAACGCCAAGGGGCTGCTGCTGGCCGCCATCGACGATCCCGACCCGGTCCTCTACCTGGAACCGACCCGCCTCTACCGGCTGCTGAAAGAGGAGGTACCGGACGAGCCCTACCGCACCCCCTTAGGCAAGGCGCGCATCGCCCGGGCGGGACATCAGCTGACCATCATCGCCTGGGGGAGCATGCTGGAGGTCGTTCTGCGGGCCGCCAAAGACTACGATGCCGAGATCATCGACCTTATGACCTTGAGCCCCTTCGACCGCGAGACGCTGCTCGAATCGGCGCGCAAGACCGGCCGGGTGCTGATCGTCCATGAAGCGGCGAAGACCGGCGGCTTCGGCGCCGAGCTGGCGGCGACCATCGCCGAGGAAGCGATCATGTCGCTGCGCGCCCCGATCCGCCGGGTGACCGGTTACGACGTGGTGCCGCCGCTGCCGCTGCTGGAAGACCACAACCTGCCGTCGACGGAGCGGATCGTCGCGGCCATCGAGGATTTGCTGAGGTACTGATTATATGGAATTTGAATTCAAGTTGGCCGACCTGGGGGAAGGGATCGCCGAAGCGGAAATCCGCGGCTGGCTGGTCAAAGAGGGGGAGCGGGTCGAGGAGCACCAGCCGGTGGTCGAGGTGGAGACCGACAAGGCGGTGGTCGAAGTGCCGACGCCGAAAGCCGGCCGGGTGGTCAGGCTGCATCACGCCGAAGGGACGATCATCCCGGTCGGCGAAACCCTGCTGACGATCCTCGAAGGGGCCGAATCAGAGGCGCTCGCCGCAGCGCCCGCAGCCGAAGAAGAACGGAAAGAATTTGTCGGCATCGTCGGCCAGCTCCCCGAAGCTGTCGACGAGCCGCAGACGCCATCAGCGCCGGCAACCGCAGCCGAGATCAAAGCCCTCCCCTCGGTGCGGGCGCTGGCCAAAGAACTGCATATCGAGCTGGCACAGCTGACCGGCAGCGGCCCGGACGGCAGCATCAGCGCCGAGGACGTCCGCCAGGCGGCGACCCGCAGTGCCCTGCCGAAGCGGGCGGTGCCGGCCGAGGACGGCAGCTACCGCAAGCCGATGCGCGCGGTGCGCCGGGCGATCGCCCGCAACCTGCTGAAATCGCAGCAGCTGACTGCCTTCGTCACCAACATGGACGAGTTCGACGTCACCCGCCTTCACGACCTGAAGCTGCGCGAGACCGAGCACCTGGCCGAGCGCGACCTGCCGCTGACCTTCCTGCCGTTCTTCATGAAGGCGGTGCAGCACGCCCTGGTCGAGTTCCCGCGCTTCAACGCCCAGGTCGACGAAGAGAACAAAGAGGTGATCTTCCACACCCAGTGCCACATGGCGATCGCCGTCGACACCGCCGACGGGCTGATGGTGCCGGTGATCAGCAACGTTCAGGAGAAGAGCATCATCGACCTGGCCGAGGAGCTGAGAACCCTCTCCGAGCGCGCCCGCCACCGCAGCATCAGCCCCGAAGAGATGCAGGGGAGCACCATCACCATCACCAACTTCGGCTCCTATGGCGGCCACTACGCCACGCCGATCCTCAACTACCCGAACGTGGCGATCCTCGGCTGCGGCCGCATCCGCCAGAAGCCCTGGGTCTATCAGGGCGAGATCGCCATCCGCCAGATCCTGCCGCTGTCGCTGACCTTCGACCACCGGATCACCGACGGCGCCGAAGCCTGCCGCTTTCTGACCCGCGTCGGCCGCTACCTGGAAGATCCGGGGCTGCTGTTTATCGAAAGCGTATGACACCATGAATGCGAAAGCGTCTCAAAAAACCGTCTCCCTGGTGCTCGGCAGCGGCGGCGCGCGCGGGCTGGCCCACATCGGCGTTATCCAGGTGCTTGAAGAACAGGGATTTCAGATCGAGTCGATCTCCGGCGCGTCGATGGGGGCGCTGGTCGGCGGGATTTACGCGACGGGAAAACTGGACGATTACACCGAGTGGGTCTGCGCCCTGGAGACCTTCGACATGCTGCGGCTGCTCGACGTCTCGTTCAGCGGCGCGGCGATCTTCAAGGGGGAGCGGATCATCCACACCCTGCGCGAGTTGATCGGCGCCCGCGACATTGAAGAGCTGCCGATCTCCTTCACCGCGGTCGCCACCGACCTCGACCGGGGCAAGGAGGTCTGGTTCTCCAGAGGGCCGCTGTTCGACGCCATCCGCGCCTCGATCGCCTTCCCGACTATCTTCTCCGCCGTCGACCACAAGGGGCGCCGGCTGGTCGACGGCGGGCTGTCGAACCCGGTGCCGATCGCCCCGACCCTGCGCGACATCACCGACCTGACCATCGCCGTCAGCCTCAGCGGCAAGGGCAAAAAGCCGGGCAAGCAGCCGGTGAGTATTGCCGAGGAACCGTCCCGCAACAAGTATCACCAGCTGGTGGTCGAGTTCATCGACACCCTGCAGAAGAAGGTCAATGGCGGCCATAGGGACGATGACGCCGGTTTTTTCGAGGTCATCTCGAAGAGCATCGACGCCATGCAGAACAACATCGCCCGCTTCAAACTGGCCGCCTACACCCCCGACGTGCTGATCGAGATCCCCAAAGACTGCTGCACCATCTACGAGTTCGACCGCGCCCGGGAGTTGATCGCGATCGGCCGCGAGCAGGCGGAGCAGGTGCTGGAACAGTATGGTCAGCACTGACTTGCGGTTCGGCGGATCGCCTGCAACAGAGCCTGCTCCGCTGCAGGCACAGATGGTGTTTTATTGACAGCGACTTGCCTCCTGCTCTAAAAATGAAAACGGATCGACGCGTCAATTAATGAATTGGGCGGGGAGGGACGATCACGAACGCCGCTGGCGTATTCCCCAAAACATTTACCTATCAGCAGCAAGGGACAACTATGATACGGGCTATCTTCAACCGCAAAGGCGGCGTTGGAAAATCCACCATTTGCTGCAACCTGGCAGCTGTCGCTGCCACTCAGGGCAAAAAGGCACTGGTGATCGACCTGGACCCACAAGCCAACAGCTCCAGCTATCTGGGGCATGACGGAGAAGACGATGTGGTCGGCACCGCCGAATTTTTCGATTCCACGATCAATTACAGTTTTCGGGATTTCCAGCCGGATGATTTTGTTCGCAAGACAGCCTTTGAAAACCTCTTTGTCATTACCGCAAGCCGCGCCCTGATCGATCTCGAATCAAAATTGGCCTCGCGGCACAAGATTTATAAATTGAAAGAGTTTTTACAAAAACTTACCGATATTTACGATGAAATTTATATCGACACCCCGGCAATCATGAACTTTTTTTCTCTCTCGGCGTTGATCGCCTGCGAGCGCTGCCTGATCCCTTTTGACTGTGACATATTTTCGCGGGATGCCCTTTATGAGTTGTTGAGAAACATCCAGGAAGTCAAAGAAGACCACAACAGCGACCTGGAAATAGAAGGCATTGTCATCAATCAGTTTTCCGCCCAGGCCCGCTTGCCGCGCGAGGCGGTGGACGAACTTAAAAACGAGCAGCTGCCGATTCTGCAACCTTACATTTCCAGTTCGGTGAAAATCAGGGAATCACACCGCGAAGCGAAGCCGATGGTATTTCTGTTGCCGCGGCATAAAGTCAGCCAGGAATTTATCGATCTCTATCAGGGCTTGAAAACTCCCGTGGAGAAGAGTTCGACGAAGAGTCGGCGCCTGCTGAGATCTGTTGTTTAGCCAGCTCAGGCGAATCTTCGGCAAACATTCAGACAACTCTTCCAAGCGTCCGCCGCTGCCCGTTAGCGCCACTTGTGGCTCCAACTGCGATAGCGCATGCCGGTCTCGATCCGCTCTTTCGCCAACAGCTCGGCGGCGGCGCGCGGCAGCAGGTGCTCTTTTTTCGCCTTGAGCAGAATCCGCTCGGTGTTGGTCTGGATCTTCTCGGTGATAAAAGCGAACGCCTCTTCGGCGCTTTTGCGTTTGTATTCCATCGCCGCCATGATCACCCCGCCGGCGTTGGCAATAAAGTCGGGGACCACCAGCACGCCGCGCTTGGCCAGCTCCGCTTCGGCGTTGAGGGTCACGGGTATATTCGCCCCCTGCAGGATCAGCCTGGTCTTGACCTGGGCGACGTTGTTTTTATCGATGACGTCGGGGTTGGCCGCCGGAACCAGGATATCGCACTCGAGGCCGAAGATCTCATCCCGCCCCAGGCTCTTTCCGCCGGGATACTCAAGCACGCTTCCCTGCTCCCGTTTGGCGGCGATCAGCTTATCGATCTTCAGTCCGCCCGGGTCATGAATGGTGCCGCGGCTGTCGTTGGCGGCGATGATCACCGCCCCTTTCCGGGCAAAGAACTTTGCCGCGGCAATGCCGACATTCCCCAGCCCCTGGATTACCACCCGCGCTCCGGAGAGCGGCAGGCCGAGCTGTTTTGCGGCCACTTCGGCACAGGCGACCACCCCGAACCCGGTCGCGCCGAGTTCATCCAGCGGCAGGCCGCCGAGCTCCGCCGGCAGGCCGACCGAGCGGCCGATCTCTTCCTGCAGCCAGACCATCGCCTGTTCGTCGCAGCCCATGTCGGGACCGGGGATATACTCGTCGATCCCCTCGATCATCCGCGCGAAGACCCGGAACAGGGTCTCCAGGTCGGCCGTATGCGGGTCGGCGATGATCCCCGACTTGCCGCCGCCGTGGTCGATGCCGGCGATGGCGTTCTTCATCGTCATCGCCCGCGCCAGGCGGAACACCTCCATGGGGGTGACCGAAGGAGAAACACGCACGCCGCCGAT
>CALZHR010000032.1 GCA_945787335.1 uncultured Desulfuromonadales bacterium | reverse complement strand
GTCAACGGCGAGATCAACCGGACCGCCAGCTGGAGGATCGCCCTGCTGCCGCGTGGCGCCGGACGCAAACAGATTCCGCCGCTCTGTATCGACGGCGAATGCAGCGATTCGGTGGCGATTGAGGTGTTGCCGGGCGGACAGAAACAGGGTTCGATGGCTGGCGGCCAGGATCTGCTGCTTGAAGTCAGCGCCGAGCCGGAGCGGGTGTACGTTCAGGCGCAGCTGCTCTACAGGGTGCGGATCTTGACCCGGCTTAATATTCTGCAGGCCGCAATTGGCGATCCGCAGCCGACCGGGGTCGAGGCGGTGGTGCAGCAGCTCGGCGAAGACCGGCAGTACGAAACCCGGCGCGACGGGGTGCTGTATCGTGCGATCGAGCGGCTATACGCCATCTTCCCCCAGCAGAGCGGGACATTGACTATCCCGCCACTGCGCCTCGATGCGCAGGTCAGCGCCGGCGGACGCAGATCCTTCGATCCTTTCGGACGCGAGTCCCGGCAGTTGCGCAGACGCTCTGAAGAACTCAGCCTCGAAGTGTTACCGGCGGAGGATGCCGCCGGTCGCTCCTGGCTGCCGGCCACAGAATTGCGGCTGACGGACGATTGGCAGTCCCGCCCGCCGCAGCTGACCGTCGGCGAACCGGCCACCCGGACCTTGACTCTGCAGGCTGTTGGGTTACCGGCAGCGCAATTGCCGCAGCTTGAACTGTCGGTGCCCGCGGAGTTCAAGAGTTACCCGGATCAACCGAACCGGCATGAGCAGATCGGTGCGCAGGGGATTGTCGGATCGCTGGAGCAGAAACTGGCGCTGGTGCCGACCCGACCGGGGCGCTTCCGCCTGCCGGAAATCAGTATCGAATGGTGGGACCTGACGGCTGAGCGCTGGCGGCAGGCCCGACTGCCGGAGGTAGAAGTTGAAGTGCTCGCCGCCGCCGAGCAGCCTGCCGTCGTTATTCCGCCTCCGGTTCAACCGCAGATGGAGGTGCCTGCAGAAACTGCCCCGGTTGGTGTTCCGTTGGCACCGGTTGATGACAGTGCCCGCTTCTGGCCCTGGCTGAGCCTGGCGCTGGGTCTCGGTTGGTTGCTGACCTTGGTATTGCTGCTGCGGGTTTATGCCGTCCAGCGTCGGGCGGAGAGGGTGGCGGCGACTGAACAACAGACGCAGCCCTGTTTGAAGGCGGCCCGACGGGATCTGTTCCGGGTTTTGCCAGAAAGGGACCCTGTGCAGGTGCGTGCCGCGCTGTTGGCCTGGGGGGAGGCGCTCGATCCTGTGGCACGCCCGGTCAATCTGGAACAGCTGGCGGAGCTGTGTGGCGATCCCCTGGCGCAGCAGCTGGAAGCCTTCAGTCGTTGTTGTTACAGCCGCTCGGCCGGTGACTGGGATGCTGAAACTCTGCGGAATGCCGTCATGCAGGTCGAGCGGCAGCGGGCCGCGAAACCGGTGCCGGAACTGCCGTCGTTCTACCCGGGATAAGGCCGAAGTTTCGGAGGAG
>CALZHR010000031.1 GCA_945787335.1 uncultured Desulfuromonadales bacterium | reverse complement strand
TGCAGGAGCTTGAGGATGTCAAGAGTCTGACCGGCTTCGCCGGCTACAACCTGGGGATCGCTCTGCTCAGAACTGGCGAGGAGCAGCAGGGCCGCAAGCACCTCAATCTCAGTGGCCAGCTAGCCAGCGACAGCCCGATGACTCTGGCGATCAGGGACAAGTCGAATCTGGTCCTCGGCGACCGGTTGCTGGGCGAAAAGGATTATTCCGGGGCCAAGCAGGCGCTTGACCGGGTCCGTCTTGAGGGGGCTTTTTCCAACCGGGCCCTGCTCGGCTCGGGCTGGGCCGATGCCTCGGCGGAACGATATGAACAGGCCCTGGTGCCCTGGAGCCTGCTGGCCGGGCGCGAGGTGACCGACCTGGCGGTGCAGGAGGCCCTGCTCGCCCTGCCCTATGCGTACGGAAAACTGGGGATCTACAGCAAGGCGGCCTTGCTCTACGGCAATGCCCTGCAGGCCTTCGGCGGCGAAATCGACAAGCTCGGCGCCTCGATCAAGAGTATCCGGGAAGGCCGATTCCTCGCAGCCTTGCGCCGGGAGGAGCTGAAACAGGATACCAACTGGGTGGTCAAACTGCGCGAACTGCCGGAGACGCCGGAAACTTTCTACCTGCTCGATTTGCTGGCCTCGCACGACTTCCAGGAATCGCTGAAAAACTACCTCGACCTGGAGCATTTGCGCCACAAGCTGCAGTTCTGGCACGGCGACCTGGACGCCTTCGAAGAGCTGATTGCGCAGCGACGCGCCTACTACCAGCCACTGCTGCCGGAGATCGATAATCAATTCCGCTTGCTCGACTCGCAGATGCGGCTGCGACTCGAACAGCGGCAGCGTATCGAGCAGCGCCTGCAGACCATGTTGGTGGCGCCGCGACCCGATTTCCTGGCCACGGCAGAGGAACGGATTTTCCGGGAGCGGATTGCCCTGCTTGAAGAAGCACTGGGAACTGACGGGGCGGATATCCTCGACGGCAGCGCTGCGCGGATTCAGCGGTTGAAGGGGACCCTGATTTGGAACATCCGGACCGAATATGACCAGCGTCTGACCGACGCTCACCAGAATCTGAAAGACCTGAATCTGGATGTCGAACTGCTGCAGCAGCAGTATGATTCGTTTGTGCGCCTCCGCCAGGCCGCCACGCAAAGCTACCAGGGCTATGACGATTCGATCCGGCGACAGCGTATCCGCATTGCAGCGGCTCAGGAAAAGGTGCAGACCCTGATGGCCCGACAAGGACATCTGCTGGAAGTGATGGCGGTCAACGAACTGACCCAGCGCCGCGAGCGGCTGGAAGAGCTCCAGGTCAAGGCGCGCTTCGCCATGGCCGACAGCTTCGATCGGGCCGCCCGAAATAAAGAGCAGCAGGAGGCGGAACAATGAACCGGTTGCTGCTTTTACTCATCGCCTTGCCACCGCTGCTTGCCGCCTGCTCTTCGCTCGACAAGCAGGG
>CALZHR010000030.1 GCA_945787335.1 uncultured Desulfuromonadales bacterium | reverse complement strand
CGACCAATTCCTCGACCTGGTTGCCGAGCATCCGCGCGGTGACTGCCGCTTCGCGGGCGACCGGGATGTCGGAGGTGCCGGCGCAGACCACCAGGACTTTGCCTTTGCCGGTGGTTTCGATCTTCTGCTGAACCAGGCAGAAGGTGCGGGCGTCGGCGTCGTACTCCGCTTCCGGGAACTGGTTGCAGAGCGCGGTGGCTTTTTCGCCGCTGAGCCGGGTGACGAGGATATTGCCGCCCCGTTTTGCCATGGCGGTGATAATCGTTTTGAGCTGGTCGAGGCTTTTGCTCTCGCCGAGGACCACTTCGGGCACCCCCTGGCGCAGCTCGCGGTGGTGGTCGATCTGCGCCACGCCGAGGTCTTCGAAGGGGAGCTGCTTGAGCCGCTCGACCCCGTCCTCGACGCTGATCTGGCCATCGGCCAGCGATTGCAGTAAGCGGGTCAGTTCCTTGCTGTTCACACTGAAATCCTTACAGGCCGAGGTCGTCGGCGATCCCCTGCATCGCGCACAGGCAGAGGTCGCAGAACTCGGGAATCGGGATACCGATCTGTTCGCATTCGGCGATGATCTCGCGGTTGGCACCGGCGGCGAACAGTTTTTCTTTATAGCGTTTACGCACCGATTTCGGTTTGACACTGGCGAGTTTCTTGTCGGGATAAACCAGGGCGCTGGCGATAATCAGGCCGGTGATGGTCTCGCCGGCCGCCAGGGCGTGATGAAAACGCTCGCTGCGCTGTTCACCGTGGGCTTCTTCGTTGTGCATGCGGATCGCCTCGAGAATCTCTTCGGCAACCCCTTCCTCACGCAGGATGCGGACCGTCTCGTGAGTGTGGCGGGACAGGTCGCCAGCGGTCGCTTCGACATCGAGGTCATGCAGCAGGCCGGTCAGTCCCCAGAGCTCCTCGTCTTCACCGAAATGTCGCGCCAGAGCGCGCATTACCGCCTCACTGGCGAGGCAGTGCTTGATCAGGTTCGGGTTCTGCAGGTGCTGATCGAGCAGTTGTCGGGCGCGGGCGCGGGAAATGCCATAAGACATGCACGTCTCCTCCTGGTTCAGAGCGAACTCCAATCATAGCAAAAAAGCGCAAACGGCCATAGCGGCTTTCGCGGTGAAAGTCAGTTTGTTGGCTGTCCCCTGGGTTGTCGGAAATGCTGACAGATGTGATCGGCATGAATCTACAGGTTTAATAAGTTATCTTCATTTCGTGGTTTTTTGTTTTTGGTACGCAGATTGCTTTAATCAGCGGCTCATATCTTACTGTTTCAATTGTAGAAATCATTTTTCGCCAGGAGGGGGTTATGAAATGTTTCGCGGTTACGATTGTTCTTTGCTTGCTGAGCGTAGTTTGGGTAACTGGCAACCAGGCGCAGGCGAGTCCCATCAGGTTTGATCTGTTCAACGACAGTCACTTCAACAGCTCTCATGATTCGCTCGAATTCAACCGATCCGGAATCGGGGTGCGGGTGTTTGCGTTCGATGAGGATGGCCGACAATCGGTGACCATTCGCAAGACCGGACTCGGGGTGACCAGCAGCGGGGACAGCAACAAGGTCCTGGATGGCTCCGGACGCACTGAATCTTTGCATTTTTTGTTTACAGATGCGGTCTGGTTGCGAGAAGTTGTGTTCGAATCGGTCGATGACGACGGCTTTACCTTGAGCGTAGACGGTGTGGGTGATTATGGCATGCTGAACTTGCCGACGGATGGAATTGCCGACCTCGAATTGCTCGGTAGCCGGTTCGGCTTCGGGGTGACCAAAAAGGGTGACGATTATCGCATCAAATCGATGCTGGTTGAACTGGCTGCAGTTCCAACCCCTGAACCCGCCACCTGGCTCCTGCTCGGCTCCGGTTTGGCCGGGGTCTGGTTTTATCGGCGCAGAGCCTGAATATATTATTGTTGCAATCAGACGAGGGGGGGGGATTGTGAACGCCCGTGGCAATGACTGCCACGGGCGCTTTTTTTATCATGCGGCTTTGTCGAAGGATGGCGCTTTGTCCGCTGGAAAGGCTTCAATCTTATTCGTTCCCGTGTCCGGCTTGCGCAGCTCAAGGGCTGAAACCGGGCAGATGTTGACGCAGGTTGAACACTGCAGGCAGTCGCGGTTGCGCAGCGCACCGACGGCTTTGTGAGCGGCGATAGCGTGGCCCATCGGGCAATTCTTTTCGCAGAGTTTGCAGCTGCGGCAGCTCTCGGCGATCGCCAGCTCCCGTTTGTGACCGCCGGTGGCGCCGGCGAAGGTGCCGACCGGACAGACGGCGCACCAGGTTCGGGGGCGGAAGAGCACCCCCAGAATCATCGCGGCTGCCGTGGTGATCAGGCACATCTGCCAGAAAACCAGTCCCCAGTGATCGAGGCTGCCCGGGTTCTGGGCCAGGCGGTAGAGCATGAAGCCCATCAGCCCGGTCATCATCAGCCAGCGGTGCGGCATGCCGAACAGGCGCGGTGGGATCGGCCGGCTCGGTCCGAGGCTGGCGAACAGGGTATCGGTGAAGCTGCCGCGCGGACAGAGATTGCCGCAGACGTGGCGGCCGCGCAGCATTCCGCCGAGCATGCCGGCCAGCATCGCGGCCGGGACGATGAAGCCGAGCAACGGGTAATACCAGCCCAGCGCCAGAACCGTCAGCATCACGCCGGCGAGCAGCCAGCGGTGGACGGCAGTCGTGGGCAGAATCCGGTTGCTAAAAAGCGTCGTTTGCATTTTTCATCCTCCCGCTAAGATTCAATAAAACATATATATTGAAAATTATATTATGTCAAATCTTTTCTTGCCATTGACCAGAGCAAAGGAACGGGGTAGCTTCGCAGGCAGTGCCGCAGAACCGATTTCGGAGGATGTTTTGGAGCAAACGCCAGAGGAAGAAATTTCGCCGCTGAGTAAAACCCGTCTCAAGCAGCTGGCCAAAGAGGTCGAGCAGCTGGCCGAACAGCTGGCAGCGCTACCGGAAAACCAGTTCGCGCAGCTGCCGCTTGACGGCCTGCTGCTGGAAGAGGCCCGGCTGGCGAGAAACACCAAGGGGCGCAGTTCGCAGCGCCGCCAGATCAAGCATCTGGCCGCGGCGCTGCGCAAACGGGAGGACGAACTGCGCGATGTGCAGCAGCGCCTGCAGTCTCTCGACCAGGTTGCCCGCAGCGATAAGCGGGCCTTTCATCAGCTCGAAGATCTGCGCGACCGGCTTTGTGACAACGCCACCTTTGATCAGGCTTTCAACGACATGCTGCAGGCTTTTCCGCGGATCGATCGCAATAGCATTGCCCGGCTGGCCCGCTCTGTCCAGCAGCATAATGATCGGCGTGCCTCTCGGGAGATTTTCCGCCGGTTGCGCGATGAACAGGACTCTGGCGACGAATGAAGAGCGGGCCATTCATGAAAAACAGCTAGCCCGAAAACTCTATTTCGCGTATATTCTCACGCTGGGTAATGAGGTTGTTATTCAAACTCGGCGCAGCGGTTGGCTGTGACTATCTCTGCCGGCAGTTGCCGGCGGATCGACACACGGGAGGAGAGAGGCATGAAGAAAGGTCTGATTCTGGGAATTGTCGCTTCGTTCTGCCTGGCTGGAACGGTTCTGGCCGGCGGTGGCGGCGGTGTGCACTGGGGATATTCCGGCGAGACCGGTCCGGCACACTGGGGGAGCCTGGCACCCGAGTTCAAAATGTGCGGTGAGGGAAAAAGCCAGTCGCCGATCAACATCACCGGCGCCGTCAAAGGGGACCTGCCCGAGCTCAAGTTCAACTATGATGATTCCGACCTGCACCTGGTCAACAACGGCCACACCATCAAGGCCGATTATTCCTCCGGCAGCAGCATCAGTGTCGGCGGCGACAGGTACAACCTGCTGCAGTTCCACTTTCACAGCATGAGCGAAAACGCCATCGAGGGCGAGCTCTTCCCGCTGGAGGCTCACCTGGTGCATGCCAACGCCGCCGGTGAACTGGCCGTGGTCGGCGTGATGTTCAAAGAGGGCGAAGCCAACCCGCTGCTGGAAAAGCTCTGGAAGTATACTCCCTCGAAAGCCAACTCGACCATGTCGGTCAGTGGTTCGATCAAGGTGACCGACCTGCTGCCGAAAAGCCCGGCGTACTATGCCTTCACCGGTTCGCTGACCACCCCGCCCTGCACCGAAGGGGTGCGCTGGATGGTCCTCAAGCAGCAGGTGACTGCATCGCAAGAGCAGATCGCAAAATTCCGCAACTACTTCGACGGGCATGACACCAACCGCCCGGTGCAGCCGCTTTACGGCCGCACGGTCTACAAATAAGAGAATCTATACTGATTGAAAAAAGCGCCGCCGGTCGATGACCGTGCGGCGCTTTTTTTATTTAACGACAGGCTTTTTTATCTGGCTGTCGGAGCAGACTGTCCGGCGTTTGCTTTGCCGCCTGACCTTGGATGCCCCGAGCGCGAATTAGACCCACCGGGCTTGCGGTTGCGACTGCTCCGGATGGTCGATCTGTTGTCCCGCCGCCGGTTGTTTGTTTTGGCTCCGGCAGGTTTCTGCCGGTCGCCAGCAATCGCTTCGGGCGTGCCGGACGCGCTCGGCTCGTAACCTGCGATGAGCTGCTTGGTCACCTCCCGCTTGAGCAGGCGTTCGATATCGCGCAGCAGCTTCTGCTCGTCCGCCGAGACCAGCGAGAGGGCTTCCCCCTGGTTGCCGGCGCGGCCGGTGCGGCCGATGCGATGGACATAATCTTCCGGCACGTTCGGCAGCTCGTAGTTGACCACGTGCGGCAGCTGGTCGATATCGAGACCGCGCGCAGCGATGTCGGTGGCGACCAGCACGCGCACCGCACCCCGCTTGAAATCGGCCAGCGCCTTGGTCCGCGCCCCCTGGCTTTTGTTGCCGTGGATCGCCGTGGCGCTCAGGCCGTCTTTGCCGAGCTGCATGGCCAGGCGGTTGGCGCCGTGCTTGGTGCGGGTGAAGACCAGCACCTGCTGCCAGTTGTTCGAGCCGATCAGAAACGAGAGCAGCTCGCGCTTGCGGTTCTTGTCGACCGGGTGGGCGACCTGGCTGACCTGTTCTGCGGCGGTGTTGCGGCGGGCCACTTCGATCAGCGTCGGCGTTTTCAACAGGCTGTCGGCCAGTTGTTTGATCTCGTTCGAGAAGGTCGCTGAAAACAGCAGGTTCTGCCGCTCTTTCGGCAGCAGCGCCAGTACTTTGCGGATGTCGTGGATAAAGCCCATATCGAGCATCCGGTCGGCCTCGTCGAGCACCAGGATCTCCACCTGCGACAGGTCGAGGGTCTTCTGGCCGACATGGTCGAGCAGCCGGCCCGGCGTCGCCACCAGGATATCGATGCCGTTGCGCAGGGTGTTGATCTGCGGGCGGATGCTGACGCCGCCGAAGATCACCGAGGAACGCAGCGGCAGATGCTTGCCGTAGGCCTTCACGCTGTCGTGCACCTGGGCGGCCAGCTCGCGGGTCGGGGTCAGCACCAGCGCCCGCACCGGGCGTTTGCCGCGGGCCGGCTGGCGGCTGTTCAGCCGCTGCAGCAGCGGCAGGGTGAAGCCGGCGGTTTTGCCGGTGCCGGTCTGGGCGCCGGCGAGGATGTCGCCCCCATCCAGCACCGCGGGGATCGCTTTGGCCTGAATCGGGGTGGGTTGGCTGTAGCCCTGGTCGGACACAGCACGCAGCAGTTCGGCCGAGAGGCCGAGGTCGTTGAACGTCATGGATTAAATATACTCCGGGAATGGAACCGGCCCATCCAGTGCGCGTGCGCAAAGGAACGGTCTAAGGCAGGAAACGTATCTTGGTGTCAGGGGAATTTTGTTTAGAAATGACCGAGGACACTTAAAAAGGCGCCGACCGATGGGCGCCAAGACAATCGGGACTATAGCAGGGTTTGGGGTGAAAAAGCAAATCGGCGGTTTTAGCGGGTAATAAACGCCTGCCAAGGCTGCGTGACGGGGTGCTCTCAGCCGATCAGATCGATGACCGAATCCTCCATCTCGCCGCTGGTCTGCAGCGCTTTCAGGTTGGCTTCGTAACCGCGCTGCGTGGGGATCATGTCGGCCAGCTCTTTGCCCAGGTCGACGTTGGAGAGCTCTTCCAGTGAGCCGTCAGGCTGGTTGATCATCACCCCGGGGGTGTTGACCTGCTGGACTTTGGCTGAAACGGCGCCGGTTTTTCCCTCTTCAAGGAGCGTGGTCGACTTCTTGAACTCTTGCGATTCGCTGTTGGCGAGGTTGTTAGCTGTGACCGCCTGACGGGTGCCGAGGGCGTTGAGGGCGGAGATGCTGTTATTGAGCGAGAGCGGCATGGCAGACCCCTTGTGATGAGAGCTGCCTTACAGTTTGCGCTCTATAAGAAGATTTGTCAATCTTAATATTTCTCGGTTTGCGGCGGCCAGCTGGGCAACCAGCCGAGCTCCAGCAGGCCGTAGAGGCCGATCAGCACGGCCTCTGCAGTATCGTGGCGCAGGCTGGTCGGCTTTTTACTGCCGAGTCGTTCTATCACCTGCCGGGCCAGGCCGTCCGCTTCCCTTTTCGCCTGCGGGCCGCTGCGATGCTGGCGGGCGAAGAACAGCTGCTCGCGCCACTGCTGGGCATGAATCTGCTCGGCTTTCACGGCCAGCTTCTCCGCTTCGCGCAGCCAGAGTTCGGCCAGCGGGCCGCCCCCTTCGAGCAGCAGGTGGGTTGGGCGCGGGGTGTCGCGCAACAGCTTGCCGATCACTTTCTTCAACTTGGCCGGCGAGGCGATGTGGTGGGAGCGGTACCAGAGCAGCCGGGCGTCGGCGGAGAACAGCGCCAGCCCGGTGTGCAGGCCGACATCGACAGCGAGCAGATGGTCGGTTTTGATGGCCATAAGGAATCAACCAGTGCGCTAAGGGTGCCCTGACGGGTGCCCGGATTGTATTCTGTGCCTTGATCAAAGAATAGCAGTTTCACCCAGCCTGCAAACTCTCCTTGGTCTTTTCCACCTGCTCGGCGTAATGAGCCAGCAGGGTGCGGCGCGACATCATGTAGAGCACCTGCTGCGGGTTGTCGCTGGCGACTACCGGGATCTCCTCCAGGTTGCGGGAGGTCAGCTTCTTCATCACCGTGGTCAAATGCTCGTCCTCGGTCGCCGAAATCACGTTGTGGGTCGAGAGGTCGCGGGCGTTGACCAGGGTCGGCGGGATATCCTCATTCAGAATCCGGCGGATGTCTCTGAAGGAGAAGATCCCGGTCATCAGGCCTGCGTCGTTGACCACCGGGTAGTAGGCGGTCTTGGCCGAGGCCACCCTCTCGAGAATCTGCGGCAGCGGCATCCCTTCCGGGATCAGGGTGGCCTTGCGCCCCTTCTTGGCGAGTTCTCCGACGGTGATCCCTTCAAGAACGTCGATGATAAAATCGCCCATGTGGGCCGGCGAGTCGAAGCGCCCGGTGACCTGCTTCTCGTAGATGCTGTTCTTGCGCATCACCAGCATCGCCACCACGCAGACCAGCATCAGCGGAGCGAGCAGGCCGTAGTTTCCGGTCAGCTCGCTGACCATGATCAACGTCGCGATCGGCGCATTGGCGACCCCGGCAAAAAAGCCGGCCATCCCCACCAGCACGTAGGCGCGCGGGTCCTGGGTCAGCGCCGGAAAGAGCAGCTCCGAAGTGGCGCCGAAGGCCCCGCCAAGCATCGCGCCGATCACCAGGGACGGGGCGAAGACGCCGCCCGAGCCGCCGGAGGAGATGGTCAGGCTGGTAGCGATGATCTTCGCCAGGGCGACCACCAGCATCACCCAGAGCGCCATCTTGCCGTAGAGCGCCGCCTGCACCCAGCCGTAGCCGGAGCCGAGCACCTGCGGGATGAACAGCGCCATTACCCCCAGCGCCAGCCCGCCCAGGGCCGGCTTCTGCCAGTTCGGCAGCGGCAGCATGCGGAAGGCGTCACGCATCCCGTAGAAGGTCTTCACGTAAACCACGCCGAGCAGGGCGCAGATCACCCCGAGCACCAGATAAAGCAGCAACTCCAGCGGATGATCGAAACGGAAATGGGGGGTCGCCAGCAGCGGCTGCCAGCCGGTGACCGCGCCGAACAGCGAATAGGCGATGATCGAGGAGATGATGCAGGGGATCAGCCCCTCGTGCTCGAACTCGGGGTCGCGGTAGAGTACCTCGACGGCGAACAGCGCGCCGCCCAGGGGGGAGCGGAAGGTGGCGCCGACCCCGCCGGCCATCCCGGCCAGCAGCAGGATGCGGCGATCCATCGCCGAGAGGCCCAGTTTGGTGGCGACGAAGGAGCCGAAGCCGGCGCCGATCTGGGCGATGGGGCCCTCGCGGCCGGCCGAGCCGCCACTGCCGATGGTGACGATCGAGGCGACGGTTTTGACGATCGGCACCCGGCCGCGGATCACGCCCCCCTTGCGGTGGAAGGCCTCCAGGGCGCCGTCGGTGCCGTGCCCCTCGGCTTCCGGAGCGTACTTGTAAACCAGCCAGCCGGAAAACAGCCCGCCAAGGGCCGGCAACAGAAACAGGCACCAGCGGTAGGGGACGGAGAGGCTGTCGATAACTGAGGAGAAGGCCGATTCCGGTGTTCCTTCGAGCGGCGGATGGAAGTTGCCGATCTGTCCCAACATCAGGTGCTCGACGCTGTTGGTGGCGAAGTAGAAGGCCAGCGCCCCGCAGCCGGAGACCACCCCGACCAGCGCCGCCAGGATCAACAGGCGGAAGCCGCTGCGGTCGAGCAGATTAAGCAGTCCGGAAAAAATCGGCATGGCAAGGCACCTGAATAATTTCAGTCAGAGTAAAAAAGCGTTTTGATTAGTAGCAGTTTTGCGCGTTCGGAACAAGG
>CALZHR010000029.1 GCA_945787335.1 uncultured Desulfuromonadales bacterium | reverse complement strand
GCCGAGCTGGTTGCCGTCGGAGAAACGCGAGGAGGCGTTGACCATCACCACGCTCGAGTTGATCTCGCGCAGAAAGCGCTGCGCCATCTGGTAGTCGTTGGTGACGATCACCTCGGTGTGCAGCGAGCCATAGGCTTCGATGTGCTCCCTGGCTTGCTCGTAGCTCTCGACAACCCGCACCGCGAGGATCAGCTCGAGGTACTCGGCCGGCCAGTCCTCGTCGGTGGCCGGCGTCAGATCGGTAACGATCTGCCGCGACTTCTCGCAGCCGCGCAGCTCGACCCCCTGCTCCCGCATCGCGCGGGTGATCTGCGGCAGGAACTCAGCTGCGACGTCCTGGTGGATCAGCAAGGTCTCCATGGCGTTGCAGACCCCGGGGCGCTGGACCTTTTCATTGATGCAGATCGCTTCGGCCATCTGCAGATCGGCCGCCGCATCGACGTAGGTGTGGCAGACCCCCTTGTAATGTTTGATGACCGGGATGCGCGAATTCTCGGCGACGAAGCGGATCAGCCCCTCGCCGCCGCGCGGGATGATCAGGTCGATCTGTTCTTCCAACTTGAGCAGCTCGGTCACCGCGTTGCGGTCGCTGGTGGTCACCACCTGCAGGGCCGCTGCCGGCAGGTCGAGCGCGGCCATCGCCTGCTGCAGGATGGCGCCGATCGCCCGGTTCGAGTGGATCGCCTCGGAGCCGCCGCGCAGGATCACCGCGTTGCTGCTCTTCAGGCACAGGCCGGCGGCATCAGCGGTGACGTTGGGGCGCGATTCGTAAATGATGCCGATCACGCCGAGGGGAATCCGCTGGCGGCCGACCTGGATACCGTTGGGGCGCAGCCACATGCCGGTCACCTCGCCGACCGGGTCGGGCAGGGCGGCAACTTCGCGCAGGCCGTCGGCCATCGCTTTGATCCGCTCCGGGGTCAGCGCCAGACGATCGACCATCGCCGCCGCCATCCCCTTGTCGCGGGCGGCCTGCAGGTCCTTCTCGTTCTCCTGCTGCAGGGTCGCCTCGGCCGCCTCAAGGGCCGCCGCCATCTGCAGCAGCAGCTGGTTCTTCACCCCTGAAGACAGGTTGGCCATCTGCCGCGAAGCTTTTTGCGCGGCGATCGCCAGCTCGAGCATCTCTTCCCGTACTCCCATCACTCGCTCTCCTCTTCCCGTTCATCGGTCAGCACCAAATCGTCCCGGCAGACCACTTCATCACGATACTTATAACCGAGCAGCGTTTCGATTTCAGAACACTGCTTACCCATGATCTGCAGGGTCTCCGCCAGCGAATAACTGATCACCCCGCGGGCGAATTCCTGCCCCTCTCGGTCGCAGAGCCGCACCGCGTCGCCGCGCTCGAAGCCGCCCTCGACGCCGATGATTCCCGAAGGCAGCAGACTCTTGCCCCGCTTGACGATCGCCTGATGGGCACCCTCGTCGAGCAGCAGCTTGCCGCGCGGTTTCTTGGAAAAAGCGATCCAGTGCTTCTTGGCGGTCAGTTTCGACTGGCCCGGTAAAAAATAGCTGCCGACATCGGCACCGGCAAAGATCCGGCTGAGGATATTCGGGCTGCGGCCGTTGACGATCAGGGTGCCGACGCCGCTTAAGGCGGCGCGCTTGGCCGCCTTGATCTTGGTCGTCATGCCGCCGGTGCCGAGGGTGCCGTTGCTGCCGCCACCCATCGCCTCGATCTCCGGCGTGACCCGCTCGATCACCGGGATCAGCCGGGCATCGGGGTGCTCGGCCGGGTTGCGGTCGTACAGCCCGTCGACGTCGGAAAGGATGATCAGCAGATCGGCATCGACCAGGGTGGTCACCAGCGCCGAGAGGTTGTCGTTATCGCCGAAGCGGATCTCCTCGACCACCACCGTGTCGTTCTCATTGACGATCGGGGTCACCCCGTACTCGAGCAGGGTCATCATGGTGTTGCGGGCGTTCAGGTAGCGGCGCCGGTTCGACAGGTCGTCACGGGTCAGCAGCACCTGGGCAACGTTGTAGTTGCGGGCGAGAAAGGTCTCTTTGTATTCGCGGATGATCCGGGTCTGGCCGATCGCCGCCGCCGCCTGCTTCTGCGGGATGGTCTGCGGGCGGCCGACAATCCCGAGCTGGTTCTTGCCGGCGGCCACCGCGCCGGAGGAAACCAGGATCACCTCGAGCCCGGCATCGAGCAGGTTGCAGACATCTTCGGCGATCGCCGCCAGCTGCGGCTCTTCCAGCCCCTCGACAGTCGAAATCACCCCGCTGCCGATTTTGACCACCACCCGTTTCACATGGGATAGTAATGACTTACGCATAGGCCCCCACGCCATTTATTGCATTGCCGGGCTGCGCATCGGCGCAGCCGTAGCAGCCTACCCTCAGCCCGGTTCGCTGTCAAGGTGAGGCGGCACCCCCAGGTCAAGCTCGGCCCGGGGCTCCACGCGACGCCGATCCAGCTCCTCGCCCACGGCATGCACCAGCGGCTTGAGCCCTTCGCCGGTGACGGCAGAGATCAAAAAGGTCGGATAACCGAGCGACTCGAAATGCCCCTTGAGCTTCTCGGCCTGCTCGCGCACTTCGGGGATGTCGATCTTGCTCAGCACCACCAGCTGCGGCTTCTCCAGCAGGGTTTCATCGTGCTGACGCAGCTCGTTGTTGAGAATCTGGAAATTATCAAATGGATCCCCCTCCTGCATGCAGGAGAGATCGACCAGGTGCAGAAACAGGTCGGTGCGCTCGACGTGGCGCAGAAACCGGGTTCCCAGTCCATGCCCCTCGCTGGCGCCTTCGATCAGCCCGGGAATATCCGCCAGCACCATGGTCTTGTGGCCGCCGTAGGGGACCACGCCGAGGTTCGGCACCAGGGTGGTAAAAGGATAATCGGCGACCTTCGGCTTGGCAGCGGAAACTGCGGAGATCAGCGTCGACTTGCCGGCGTTCGGCAGTCCGACCAGGCCGACATCGGCGAGCAGCTTGAGCTCCAGACGCAATGACCGGCCTTCGCCGGGAATCCCCGGCTGAGTATGGCGCGGGGCGCGGTTGGTGCTGGTGGCGAAGCGGGCGTTGCCGCGTCCCCCCTGGCCACCGGCGAGAAACAGGATCGGCTCGCCGGCTTCGGTCAGGTCGGCAAGCAGCTCGCCGCTCTCCTCATCGTAGACCAGCGTGCCGGCCGGCACCCGCAGGGTCAGCGACTCGCCGTTTTTGCCGTGCATGTTCTTGCCGAGGCCCGGCGCACCGTTCTTCGCCTTATAATGGTGCATATAGCGGTAATCGAGCAGGGTGGTCAGAGCCTTATCGACCAGGAAATAGACATCCCCCCCTTTGCCGCCGTCACCACCGTCCGGCCCTCCCTTGGGGATAAACTTCTCCCGCCGGAAGGAGAGGCAGCCGCGACCGCCATCGCCCGCCTTGACTTCGATTCTGACCTGATCAACGAACTTCATACTGCTTTCCTGTTAATTTCAACCGACAAAGTTACCGCGCTCCACAAAAGGAAAAACCCGGAACTGCACTGGCAGCACCGGGTTTTTCAAGTCCCTGAGGGGGGCTGTTTAGGCAGCGTAAACGCTGATCTGCTTGCGCCCCTTGGCCTTGGTCTCGAACTTGACCACGCCGTCGATCAGCGCGAACAGAGTGTAATCCTTGCCGCAACCGACGTTGTTGCCGGGGTGAAATGTGGTGCCACGCTGGCGAACCAGAATGGACCCGGCGGATACTTCCTGACCGCCGAAACGCTTGACCCCGAGGCGTTTACCAACGCTATCGCGACCGTTTTTGGAACTACCGGCAGCTTTCTTATGAGCCATGAGATCGCCTCCTTAAGCTTCAATTGCCGCGACTTTGAGTCGGGTAATAGGTTGACGGTGGCCGTATTTCTTACGATACCCTTTGCGCCGCTTGGATTTGAAGACAAGGATCTTCTTGTCTTTTTCCTGGGCAACGATCTGTGCCTTAACCTTGGCACCTGGTACGAGAGGTGTTCCGAGTTTAACCTCTGCGCCACCGACCATGAGGACCTGATCGATTTCGACAGTCTCACCGACTGCGCCATCGATCTTTTCGACCTTTACCAGGTCGCCTTCGGAAACTTTGTACTGTTTGCCTCCGGTCTTGATCACCGCATACATGTTACTTTCTCCTATCGACAAATTAACAAACTGCAGACGCACCGATAGCGCTGCAACGGCGCACTATAGCGACCGGCCCAGCCTCTGTCAAGGAATATTCCGTCTGAAAATCAACGCTTGAGGTTTCGCTCGCCGGCCTGGCGCGACTTGCGTTTGCGCAGCCGCTGCACCTCGTGCAGGCGTTTTTCCGCCAACTTGATCTGCGCCTGCTGACTCCCTTCCTGGGCTTGATCTGAATCTGGGTTGACCAGCTGATAGGTTCCGTCCGCCTGCATCTCCCAGGCGGTCACGGTATCGCCCAGTTGCAGCTCGAGGATCTCCCGCAGCTGATCCTGCAGCGGCCCCGCAGGCACCGGGATCAGGGTTTCGACGCGATGCTCCAGATTGCGCCGCATGGCATCGGCCGAACCGATCAGGAATTCCTCGCTGCCGCCGTTGCGGAAATAGAAAATCCGCGCATGCTCAAGGAATCGACCAATGATCGACACAACGCGGATATTCTCCGACAGCCCTGGAAGTCCCGGGCGCACCCGGCAGCTGTCGCGGACCAGCAGCTCCACGCGCACCCCGGCCTGCGCGGCGCGATAAAGCGCCCGGGCGACATCGACATCCTCCAGGGCGTTCATCTTGAAGCGGATCAGGCCCGGCGACGCGGCGGAATGCGCGGCGATCTCCCGGGCAATCTTGTCGAGCAGGGCCTTTTTCAGAATCTTCGGCGCCGGCAGCATTTGCGTGTAATTGCGCTTCGGGGTGAAGCCGGTGGTCAGGTAATTGAACAGCTCGGTGGCATCGCGACCGATCTCCTTGTCGTAAAGGAACATCCCCAGATCGGAATAGAGCCGCGCGGTGACCGGATGATAGTTGCCGGTGCCGACATGCACGTAGCGGCGCAGCCCTTTGAAATCCTGCCGGATCACCAGGATCACCTTGGCGTGGGTCTTTAAGCCCACCACCCCGTAGGTGACATGGATGCCGGCCTCTTCCATGCGCGTGGCCAGGCGGATGTTGGACTGCTCGTCAAAGCTCGCTTTGAGCTCTACCGCCACCGCTACCTGCTTGCCGTTTTTCGCCGCGCGGATCAGGAAGTTGACGATTTCGCTGTCGGGGTCGGTGCGGTAGAGGGTCATCTTGATGCCACGCACCTTCGGGTCGGTGGCCGCCTCGTAAAGAAAGCGGCCGACCGAAGTGGCAAAGGATTCATACGGATGCTGCAGCAGAATCGCCCGCTGCTCGCGGATGATATGAAAAATATTCCGCTCCTTGGGCAACAGCGGATGATCAATCGGATGATGCGGCGGATCCTTCAGCTCAGGCAGCTCCAGGCGATAGAGCTCCCAGAGGTCGCGCAGGCCGAGCAGACCGTCGGCCGAGAAGACATCACGCTCTTCATCCAACCCCAGCTCCGCCGCCAGCCGGCCGCGATGCAGCGGGGTGATGTCGGGCTGCACCTGCAGGCGGACGATCGGCGCGAACTTGCGGTGATGCAGGGCGGTCTCGATCATCTCCAGCAGGTCGTCGGCGTGCTCTTCTTCCTTGCTGGTATTGGCGTTGCGGGTCACCCGGAACAGCTCGCAACTGTGAATCTCCATTCCCGGAAAGAGCAGGTCGAGGTTGTGCCGCATCACCTCTTCGAGCAGCACGAAGCGATAGCCCTGTTCACCGACCCGCTGCAGGCGGCTGGCGCCGGCGCCGACCGGCACCTTGACCCGGGCCAGCGACTGCTCGGTTTCGCCCGGATAACGCAGGCTGACCAACAGATTCAGTGACAGATTGGAGATAAACGGAAACGGATGGGCCGGATCGACCGACTGCGGGGTCACCAGCGGGAAGATGTTGTCGTAGAAGTAGTCGCGTAGCGCGCTCTTTTCGGCGGCACTGAGCTGGGCATAGTCGACCAGCTCAATCCCCGCTTTTTTCAGGTCCGTAAAGACCGCGTCGACCACCTGACCCTTTTCAACCAGGTAATCGCGAACCACGGCACAACACTCGTCGATCTGCTGTTGCGGGGTCCGCCCGTCGACGGTCACCTCCTGCACCCCGGCGGCGACCAGCTGCTTGAAGCCGCCGATCCGCTTCATGAAGAACTCATCCATGTTGGAACCGGAAATGGCGAGAAACTTGACCCGCTCGAGCAGGGGCATGTGCGGGTCGCGCGCCTGGTACAACACCCGCAGGTTGAACTGCAGCCAGCTCAGCTCACGGTTCAGATAGAGTGCGGGATCGTTCAGATCGTACTGCTGCGTTGAACGGGCCGCGGGGCTCTCAGCTTTTTTCGCTCTGGACAATGCTTGAAACTCCTGCTGATCATTTTCAACCTCTGCTGTGAGGTTGACAACATCCGCCATCTGCCTCCCCTTCCGCTGATTTATGCGCCAAAAAATTAAGTATAGCAGAGCCTGTGTAAGAATCTGATGCGGTTAAACGGCTGAAAGGCACCGCGCTAAAATTGTCCTCATATTAACTATGCAAAATCGGCTCAGCGGAAAGGAACTGATGCATGTTCGGCTATTTCTTCTTTTTTTCGGCCTTGCCCTTGTCCCCCTTTTTCTTCCCTCCCTCCAGCTTGACCGGCTTGCAAGCATGCCCTTTCTGCTTGACCACAGCCCCGCATTTGCCGCAAGCATACTTCGCATCTTTCTTCTTCGCTTCAGACTCACCCTTGAGACAGCCCATTTTTTCCCCCGAATCATTCTTTGTGTCAGGAGTTTAGGATATACTTCTAAAATGCTAGCGCATAATCATAACTTTTCCGGTCACAAAACAACAAGTCCCATGGAAAATAGATGAAAGAATCGGCCAGCAGAACCCCGCTCACCATCGCCGCCCCCCTGCCCCGGCTGGCTGCGATCGATATCGGCACCAACTCATTCCGCTGCATTGTCGTTGAAGTTGATCCGCAGGAAGGCTTCCGCGTGCTCGACGACGAAAAAGCGCAGGTGCGTTTGGGCGAAGGGCTCAACGAAAGCGGTCGGATCGCCCCGGCCGCCCAGCAGCGGGCAATCGAGGCGTTGCAGCGGATGTGTCAGATCATCTCCGGCCTGGGCGCCGAGATGGTCGAGGTGGTCGCCACCAGCGCGGTGCGCAAAGCGAAGAACCGAAATGAGTTTCTGCAGGCCGTCAAAGCTGCGACCGGCCTGGAGATCAGCGTCATTGCTGGCGAGGTGGAAGCCGAGCTGGCGATCCTGAGCGTGCATCACAACTTCGCTATGGAACAACAGCGCTTCAGCATGGCGGATATCGGCGGCGGCAGCGTCGAGGTCGTCATCGCCTCGGGCCGCCACACCGAAACCGTCACCTCGCTGGAGCTTGGCGCGGTCTTTTTAACCGAGACGTTCATCCACAACGATCCTCCGAGTGAAGAGGAGCTGAAACAGCTCCGCAAACAGATCCGCAAGGCGCTGAAGAAAGAGGGGATCGGCGAGGGGTTGCCGGTCAGCAGCCTGATCGGCTCGGGCGGCACCATAACCAACATCGGCACCATGGTGATGGCGATGCGCGGCGAGCAGTACGAGTCGGTGCATCGCTACGAGGTGCTGCACTCGGAGATCGTCCACCTGCTGGCGATGCTCTCGCGCAAGACGCAAAAAGAACGGCTGGCCACCCCCGGCCTCAACCCGGAGCGGGCCGATATCATCATCGCCGGGATGATCCTGACCGATGAGCTGTTGCGCCGCACCAAGACCAACCTGCTGCGCATCAACGCCAAGGGGATTCGCGAAGGGTTGATCCTGCTGAGCCTGCAGAAACGTGGCCTGCTGCCGGTCAACACCCAGCCGCGCGGCTGGCGCGACGCGGTGCTGGAGTTCGCCCGCTCCTGCCGCTTCGACGAGCAGCACTCGCTGCAGGTCTGCCGCCTGGCATTGAAAATCTTCGACGGCGTCGCCGCGCCAAACGGCCTGGACGAACGCAGCAAAGAGTTGCTTGAGGCCGCCACCCTGCTGCACGACGTCGGCTACTTCATCAGCTACCACCAGCACCACAAACACTCCTACCACCTGATCCGTCACGCCAACCTGTTCGGCTTCACCCCCCGCGAACGGGAAATTATCGCCAACCTGGCCCGTTACCACCGCAAGGCGAAACCGAAAAAAGGGCACGACAACTACGCCCCCTTAAGCAGCGAAGATCAGAACCTGGTCCGCAAGCTTGGTGGTATCCTGCGCCTGGCCGACGGCCTCGACCGCCGCCGCAACCGGCAGATCAGGGAGCTCGATTGCCGTCTGGAAAAACAGCGGTTTCTTCTCAACCTGGTCAGCGACAGCGATCCTTCGGTCGAGATCTACGGCGCGCGCACCAAGGGCGACCTGTTCGAAGACGCGTTCGGTTACCAGCTTGATGTCAGTTGCGTGGAGGCATGAATGAAAAAGCTCACCCTGATCCGGCATGCCAAGTCAGACTGGAACACAACAGCGGCCACCGACTTCGACCGGCCGCTCAACGCGCGGGGGAAAAAAGCCGCGCCGCTGATGGGACAACGCCTCGCAAGCCGCGGCTGCAGCCCCGACCTGCTGCTCAGCAGTCCCGCCAAACGGGCCCGGCAGACGGCGAAAAAAATTGCCCGGGAGATCGCTTATTCTGAGCAACAGATCGCCTTCGACCAGGCGATCTACGACGCCCGCCTGGAGACCCTGATCGAGATCCTTCAGGGGCTGGATGATAACATTGGCAACGTCATTATGCTCGGCCACAACCCCGGCTTTTCTGAACTCGGCGAGTGGCTCACCGCCGACGCGCCCGACTGGCTGCCGACCTGCGGCGTGCTGGAGCTGGAGCTGCCGATCGACCGATGGAGGCAGGCCGAAGCGGGCTGCGCCAAGTTACTTGTCTACGATTATCCAAAAAAGGCCCCATGACTTGAAATATCCAACCGGCCGGGGAGAGATCAATGAGCAAAAAAGACAAAGACTACCAAAGGGGCAACCCGAAACATCTGCACAAACGCCGCGCCGCCGACCGCGAGGATCCGAAGAAGACCATCGGCAACAAAGACTACGAAAAGGCGCTGGCTAAACTGCAGCTTGAGCTGGTCAAACTGCAGGAGTGGATCAAGGCGAATGGGCTCAAAGTGGTGGTGATCTTCGAGGGGCGCGACGCCGCTGGCAAGGGGGGCTCCATCAAGCGGATCACCGAATGCCTCAACCCGCGGGTGGTGCGGGTGGTCGCCCTGCCGGCGCCGACCGAGCGGGAGAAGAGCCAGTGGTACTTCCAGCGCTACGCGCAGCACCTGCCGGCGGCCGGAGAGATGGTGCTGTTCGACCGCAGCTGGTACAACCGTGCCGGGGTCGAGCGGGTGATGGGCTTCTGCACCGACGACGAGTACCGCGAGTTTCTGCGCTCCTGCCCCGAGTTTGAGCGGATGCTGGTGCGCAGCGGTATTATCCTGATCAAGTATTGGTTCTCGGTCAGCAACGAGGAGCAGGAGCGCCGTTTCCAGAAACGCAATCAGGAGCCGAGCAAGCGTTGGAAGCTGAGCCCGATGGACCTGCAGTCGCGCTCGCGCTGGGTGGAGTACTCGATCGCCAAAGACGATATGTTCGTCTACACCGACATCAAGCAGGCGCCCTGGTACGTGGTCGACGGCGATGTGAAAAAACGCGCCCGGCTCAATGTCATCAGCCACCTGCTGAGCCTGATCCCCTACGAGGATCTGACCCCGGGACCGATCGAGCTGCCACCACGGCAGGAAGAGATCGGCTACGTGCGGCCGCCGCTCTCGGACCAGACCTTCATTCCGGAGGTTTTCTGAGCGTTTCGCTTGGTGACAAATCCTGCGGTTTCAGTCTGGGAGAGGTTTTCACGGAACGGAAGGAACGATAATCGCCTGCTACCGCGCAATTACTTTCTCAACGATCGGTAAAGCCGGCCTCCGGTTTATTCTCGAACCGATTGCGGGGCGCGGTGAACAGCCACCAGTGGCGTTTCAAGTCTGGGATTTCGATAAATTCGGGGAACAGGTCGCGGGGTTCGGCAACCCGCAGGACGGTTTTTTTGAACATCCGATCGACGTGTGTGATCCGCGCAGAGAACTGTTTCTGCTGGCTGACCACGACCTGGCGGAGCGCCCAATAGAGCTCGCTGCGGCAAAACAGGTAATAGCGGAACTCCTCCGGCTCCGTCCGGCTGAAATTCGCGTAAGCTTTCCGTCGCCAGGCGACCGCTTCCTCCCACTGGTCGATAAAGTAGATCAGTCCGGCCTCGATCACCTCCGCATCGTAGCCATCCAGAACCAGGCTGCGGGTTAATCGATCATCGGTAAAGCCCTGCCAGCTCCAGCTCGATATGAAGAAACCTTCTAGCTCCAGCATGGATCGACCCCAGTCAAGCCGCGACAACAATTCAACAGCGTAATAGGGGGAATTATAGCCTCTCATTAAACAGAAGAACAGAAAAAACTCGACTGAAAAATAAAAACCTTTTATCTTTCAGTAGCTTAATGCCAACCCAGGGAGCCTGCAGGAACGAAACAGTGCTCGATTAAAGCGACAAAGCCACGGATGTCGTCGCTTATGAGCCAGGGCTTTCACCGCAGCTACTCAAATCATTTCAACTGCGGTATAGTTCGATTCCAGAGTACGTTTTAACTCTGCGAGGAGAACGATTGTTGCGATTAGTCTTATTTTTCCTGCTGCTCCTGTTCCCGCTTGATGTATTGGGACAGTCTCTCGAATTTTCTCTCCACCGGCTGCAGGGAACCCGCCCCGGTCCGACCCTGCTGGTCATCGGTGGCATCCAGGGCAATGAACCTGGCGGCTTCAACGCCGCCGCCCTGCTCGCCACCCGCTACCGGATCGAGTCCGGAAACCTGTGGGTGGTCCCCAACCTGAACTTCCCGAGCATCATCAAAAGATCGCGCGGCCTGCATGGCGACATGAACCGCAAGTTCGCCAAGCTGCCGGAAAGCGACCCGGAATACCCGCAGGTCGCCCGGATCAAGGCCTTGATCACCGACCCGCAGGTCGACCTGGTCTTCAACCTGCACGACGGCAGCGGCTTTTATCATCCAGAGTACGTCGACCCGCTGCGCAACCCCGACCGCTGGGGGCAAAGCTGCATTATCGATCAGAAAATCCTCAACACCACAGCCTTCGGCGACCTGGAAAAACTCAGCCGGCGGACCGTCGCCCAGGTCAATGCCAAGACCCTGGAGCCGGGTCATCGCTTTCGGCTGAAAAACACCCGCACCCGCTGGGACGATCCCGAGATGCGTAAATCCCTCACCTACTTTGCCATCACCCGGAACAAGCCGGCCTTCGGCATCGAGGCGAGCAAAAGCTTCCCCACTCATATCCGCACCTACTACCACCTGCTGGCACTGGAAGCCTACATGCAGCAGGCCGGCGTCGACTACGCGCGCGACTTCCCGCTGACGCCGAGCGGGGTGAATGACGCGATCAGCAAGGATGTGCTGATCGCCTTCGAGGATGGCCGCATTCAGTTACGGCTTGACGATCTGCGCCCGACCCTGGGCTATTTCCCGCTGAAGAAATCCTCACAACTGCAGATTCGCTCCAACAGCCCGCTGGTCGCGCTGGTCCCCTATCGCAACCGCTACCGGATCCATTACGGCAACAACCGCTTGACCTTCATCAAACCGCAGTTTTTCGACTATGATGACAGCAGCGATGGGCTGGAGATGCTGATCGATGGCCAGCCGCAACGGCTCAGGTTCGGCTCGATGGTGACGGTGGATAATGAATTTCTGGTGCGCAAGGAGAAGGGCTACCGGGTCAATGTGATCGGTTTTACCCGCAAAGGCAAACGGGACGAAAGCGGCCTGAAGATCCGCGCCGGGCAGCTCGCCGAGCGCTTCTCCATCGACAAGGGGGGGAAAATCTATCGGGTCGAGGTCTATCGCCAAAACCGTTTCAGCGGCATGGTGCTGGTCGACTTTCGGGCGCAGCCAAAAGGCCGCCTGCCGCTGACTCTGGCCGCCGCAGCAAGCCCTGACGTCGGCAGGTCGGATAACTGATCAGCGGCGAATCCGGTTGAGCAATTTCTGGTATTTGTCAGCCAGGTGCGGATCCTTTTTCGCCTTCAGCTGCAGGCGCCGCACCGCCGAGCTCAAGGAAGAGACATCGCGCCCCAAACGTTCCCCCAACGCGGTCAGGGTCTCGCAGCCGGTCTCCAGAAACAGCCAGGCCAGATAGGCCCGCGCTTCGGCACAGAGCCGGTTCTTCCCCGGCGCCGCCAGCTCCTCCTCGCTCAGCTTATAGCGTTCGAGCACCGCCCTGATCACCTTTTCCGGCCGGGTCCTCGGCTGGTACTTCTGCCGCGCCAGCTTCATCACTCCGCTGACATAATCCTCGGCGCCGAGAATGCGCGGATCGGCCGGGCCGCCGCGTTGAAAATCGACCGCCGCCGGCGCCTGCAGCCCCTCGTTGACATAGCCGTGGAATTTCATCAGTGCGCGGATGCCGGTCTCCTCGATCTGCAGATAGGTCCGTTCGGTGGATAACCAGATGACCTTCTCCCGCCCGCAGTAGGCACGGTGGCTGCTCCAGGGATAGCGCATCGGATCAGCCTCCAGGTTAGCGAGCACCGGGGCCAGGTGCAGGTGCCGCACCAGGTCGAGCAGATAGCGCTCCGGATCGATCAGGATCGCCTTGTAACGCCCCTGAAACAGGTGGCCGGCCTGACCGTGCCAGTCGTTGAACCAGCGGGTGTAGCGGAAGCCGAGCTGCTGCATGACCCGTGACAGCGGCACCTCATCAACCTCGATCACCAGCTGCAGGTAGGTCGGCATCAGGCAGTAGGCGTGCAGCTTGTGACCGAACCTCTCGACCCCCTCCTGAATCAGCAGCAGAAAGCGGGTGCGGTCGGTGTCATCGAAAAACACCTGCTGGTCGCCGTTGCCGTGCAGCACGACGTGGTAGATCGCCCCGGGGAAATGCAAGCGTGGTTTACGCGCCATGGGAACCCTCGCTGGAGTCATGAGATTACAAGCCTGCCCCTTTGATGAGACAGTATTGTAAATAACCCTTAACAATGCAAGGAGATATCGCGTTCCCCCTGGATTTACCCGCCCGGCCGGCGCAGCTTCTGCGGAAGCAGCGGCTTGCACTTCGCGCTCTGGATGACATCTGCCCCCCCTCTAGAGATTAAAATTCTTGCATAAAATACTCATCCGAGAGACCATTAGGTCACTCAAACTTTAGCTACACGCACGATGGGGCCGCCATGGCAAAGGTCGAGCGGAATGAAGCCTACAGCGTTTATGTTCTAGAAATGGACGAGCAACATAAACGGCTGCACGGAATCATCAACAGGCTGCACGAAGCCCTGATGGCCGAGGACTCGGTCGACCTCAGAGCAGCCAAGGACGAAGCCATGCTCAGCTTGGGAAAATACCTCGCTGAACATTTCTATGCCGAAGAAGAGTACATGAAGAGCATCGGCTATCCGGACCTGGCTGAACATCAGCAGGAACATCAGAACTTCCACGATCGCCTGCAGCGGTATAAGCAAAACCTCCATGCGCCGGACGGCTTGCGGCCGACCGAGATCATGAAAATCCTCGTCAACTGGCTGCATGATCATCTGCAGGGGGAGGATAAGAAGTACGGCAAGTTCGCCCTGTCCCAATAGGACGACCCGACCTCGAGGTGACGATGGATTATCAGGCGAAAAAAATCAGCCCACTGCAGCACCTCGTGATCCTCGCGGTTGCGCTGGGGGGAATCTGGATTGCCGTGAAGGACTTCTCCCTGACCAGGGAAGCGAACGCCAACTCGACTCAGGCCGACCAGATCGTCATCTCGCAGCCGTACGAACCGATCACCCCCATCCCGCTAAACCTGGACCTCGACCCGCTGAAAGTGGAGCTGGGCGAAAAGCTTTATCAGGACCCGCGCCTCTCCCATGACAACAGCATCTCCTGCGCCAGTTGCCACGATCTGAACAAGGGGGGCACGGACCAGGTGAAGTATTCAACCGGCATCAATGACGCCCTCGGCGGCATCAACTCACCGACGACTTACAACAGCGGCTTCAATTTCGTCCAGTTCTGGGATGGCCGGGCGGAAACCCTCGAGGCCCAGGCGCATGGCCCGGTCCACAACCCGGTCGAAATGGGCAGTCACTGGTCCGAGGTGATCCCGAAGTTGAAACAGGTCCCCTATTACCGGGACAGCTTTGTCAAGCTCTACCCGGACGGCCTGACCGGAGACACGATCGTCGACGCCATCGCCGTCTACGAACGCAGCCTCTATACCCCGAACGCGCGCTTCGACCAGTTTCTCCGCGGCGACCGATCAGCCCTGACGAAAGAGGAGCAGGAGGGCTACCGGCTGTTCAAAGAATATGGCTGCATCGGCTGCCATCAGGGGATCAACATTGGCGGCAACATGTACCAGACTCTGGGGGTGATGGATGACTACTTCGTCCATCGTGACGTGGTTGAGGCCGACCTGGGGCGCTACAACGTGACCAAGCGCGACTGGAACCTTTACCAATTTAAGGTGCCCACCCTGCGAAATATTGCCCTGACCTTCCCTTACCTGCATGATGGCTCGGCCGAGACCCTGGAGGACGTGTTGAAGGTGATGTGGAACAGTCAGCTGGGTCGAGAGCTGCGAGAAGAGGAAGCGCGGTTGATCGTGACGTTCCTGAAAACTCTGACAGGGGAATATAGGGGGATGAAGCTATGATCGGTCATTCCCTGCGCAGCCTGCTGCTCGCCGCGGCCGTCCTGGGACTGCTCGCTTTTCTCTATGGTCGCTCCCAGATGGTCAGCGTCGCCGAGCACGATCAGTACATACTCACCCTGCGCAGCCTGCAGGCGCTGGAGGTCAGCTTCAACGAGAGCATCCTCAAGGCCCGGCACGCCTATCTGACCAATTACGATCCCCTCGTCGAACACCTCCAGCAGCTGAACAAGGTCAGCCAGCAGCTGGCGCAGCTGCCGACCTTTGTCGATGGGCCCACCGCCAGTGAGCTTCGCACGCTGCAGGAGGAATATCTCGCCCTGCTGGTGGAACAGGAGAGTCTGAGTGAACGCTTCAAGGGGGAGAACGCCATCCTCCACAACTCCCTGAGCTTCTTCCCCATCGCCGCCTCGGAGCTGGCCCAGAAAGCCGCCCAGACCGATCTGCAGGCGGCCGGTAAAATCCGCGAGCTGCTTCGGAATATCCTCACCTACAATCTGTATTCCTACCAGGAGACGCTGGCCGCGATCAATCGTCAAATAGCCGAGCTGAGGGGCAAACAGCAGCAATATTCAAACCTTGTCAACCCGCTGCAACTCGAGCGAGCGATTCGTCACGCCGAAACGATCCTCAAGTATAAGCGTGAGCTTGACAGCCTCACCCTGAAGCTGTTGAACCTGCCGACGCAAAAAACCCTGCAGCAGATCCAGCAGCGCTATTCAGCAGCCTATTCCGCCAGCCTGGCCACCACAAACTCATATCGACTGGCGCTCTACCTGCTGTCCATCGGCCTGCTGACCGCCATCGCCTACAGCGTCCTGCGGCTGCGCAACACCAGCCTGGCGCTGAATCATGCCAACGCGACCCTGGAACAGAAGGTTGAAGACCGGACCGAGAAGTTGCATCAGGCGAATACCGCGCTGATTGAGAAGAAGGACAAACTGGCAAAATATGTCGAGGAACTGCACGAAGCCCACAAGGAGCTGCAACGAGTGGCCGTCACCGACGATTTGACCGGGCTCTACACCCGGCGGTTTCTGTTTGAATGGATGGAAAAGCAGCTCGCCAGCTTTACCCGCAGCCCTGGCCACTTCTCCTGCCTGCTGCTCGATATTGACTTCTTCAAAAGCATCAACGACACCTTTGGCCACGGCACCGGCGACCAGGTGCTGAAGACTGTCGCCGAGGTGATTAGAAACGCGGTCCGTAACGCCGATATCGTTGGCCGCTATGGCGGCGAGGAATTTCTGGTCCTGCTGCCGAACACCGACCTCGGCCAAGCCGCCGTCGTCGCCGAAAAAGTCCGTCAGGCGATCGAAATCAATATTCGGCAGCCACGGCCGGTGACGACCAGCATTGGCATTGGCAGCTGCGGCTGCGACCACCCGTCCCGGGAGCAACACAACATCACCGAACTGATCTCCTCGCTGCTCGAAGTCACCGATCAGGCCCTCTACCGGGCCAAGGAGGGGGGGAGGAATCGAGCCTTGAGCGCGAAAAAGCCGATCCGCCTCGACCAGGTCCAGCTGGTCCCCCCCGCAGCCAGCGCGGAGCGCTAAAGCAAACGGGCCAACCTGCTGAGCAGGTTGGCCCGTTCTTCTATTTAAGGGCGATGCAGGTCAGCCGACCGCGATCTCGAACTGCTCGATGTGAAAGCCGGGCCGCGAGTTGATGCTGATATGTCGCCCGTAGCGCTGCTCCAGCTCGTCGATGCCGGCGCGCTCCTCGTCGACCAGCAGGCCGGTGATGTCGGGGTGGGCGAGCAGGGTGATGTGTCCAGCTGGCAGATCCTTGAGCTCCCGGTGCAGCTCGCGCAGGATCTCGTAGATCACCGTCAGCTTGCCCTTGACGTAGCCCTTGCCTTCACAGTAGCTGCAGGGCTCGCAGAGGGTCCGGCCGATCGACTCGCGCACCCGCTTGCGGGTCATCTCCACCAGCCCGAGCTCGGAGATTTTCAGGATGTTGGTCTTGTTCTTGTCGTTTTTGAGCGCCTCTTCCAAGGCGCCGTGGACCTTCTCGCGGTGGGCCTCTTTTTCCATATCGATGAAGTCGATGATGATCAGCCCGCCGATGTTGCGCAGCCGCAGCTGGAAGGCGATCTCCTTGACCGCTTCGAGGTTGGTCTTGAGGATCGTGTCCTCCAGGTTGTGCTTGCCAACATAGCGCCCTGTGTTGACGTCGACGGCGGTCAGCGCCTCGGTCTGCTCAATGATGATCGAGCCGCCGCTCTTCAGCCAGACCTTGCGCCCCAGGGCACGGGAGATCTCGACCTCGAGGCCGAAGGCGTCGAAGATCGGTTCGTCGCCGTCGTACAGCTCGATACAGTAGTTCAGCCGCGGCATGAAGGTGCGGATGAAGCGGATGATCTTGTTGTACTCCTCCTTGCTGTCGACGACGATCCGCTTGACCTCCTCGGTGAGAATGTCGCGCAGCACCTTGCTGGTGACGTCGAGGTCGGAGTGGATCAGGCTGGGGGCCTTGCGCTGCTCAAGATCGCGGCTCAAGTCTTCCCAGAGGCCGACCAGGAACTGCATGTCGGCGCGCAGGTCCTCCTCGCTCTTGCCTTCGGAGACGGTGCGGACAATGAACCCGGTCCCCTCGGGGCGGATCGACTCGACGATCTTGCGCAGCCGCTCGCGCTCGTCCTCGCACTCGATCCGCCGCGAAATGCCGACATGATCGACGGTCGGCATGTAGACCAGGTGGCGGCCCGGCAGAGAGATGTGCGAGGTGATGCGCGCCCCCTTGGTGCCGATCGGCTCCTTGGAGATCTGCACCAGCAGCTCCTGCCCTTCGTGCAGCAGGTCCTCGATGGGGGGCAGCGCCGGCAGCTCCTGCTCGCCGGTAGCCCCGGCCATGGCGACCTCCCCCTCGATGCTGCGCTCGACCTCCTCCATCTCGTCGAGCACGTCGGCGACATACAGAAAGGCCGCCTTCTCCAGGCCGATGTCGACAAAGGCCGCCTGCATCCCCGGCAGCACCCGGATCACTTTGCCCATGTAGATGTTCCCGACGATCCCCCGCTCCCGCTCCCGCTCGATGTAAAGCTCGGCGATGTGCCCCCCTTCGAGCAGGGCGACGCGGGTTTCATGGGAGGTGGTACAGATCACCAGCTCCTTGGTCATGTTGTTTCTCCAGACATATTCATAGATGTTCAATCGGTTAATTTTTCTGAACTGAATTCTTTCAGAGTGATGTCGACCTTGCGCACCTGCAAACGCCGGACATCCTCGATATCCATGTCGAACAGCCAGGCCGCCAGCTGCAGGGGGCTCCCCTTGACCAGCTCCAGTTCCAGCTCGTCGTCGACCCGCGACACTTCGAGCACATCGGGGCGCAGATCGATCTGTTCGGCACGCCCCTTTTTCATCCGGGTGACCAGCAGCTGGTCCGCCTCGAGCAGGCTGATGATCTTCTCGGTCAGCTCCTGCGGTCGCGGCTTCGGCAGCGGCACCCGGTAACGACTGGCCGCCACCGAAGCGGACGGGGACGGGGATTTCCAGGGGATGATCGCCCCTTCAATAACCCTGAACCCTTCCGGAAGCTGAACATTCAAATCACTTAAAATCTGGCCAACAGGGACCGGACTGGTCAATTCCAGATCAACCAGCTCCGCTTCACTGGCCACCCCCATCGGCAGCGCCTCAAGATAGGAAACCTTCGGCGTCGGATGGAAGCCGCCGGAAAAGCGGACCGGCAGTTTGGCCCGGCGCACCGCCCGCTGAAACATGCTCAAGTACTCAAGATGCCCGACCAGCCGCGCCCGCCCCTGCTTGCTCAGCTTCAGCCGCACCCGGGTGAACTGCTCGCGATCTTCCGCCGGCGGCTCCTCCGCGGCGGGCGGTGGCGGCAGGTGTGATGCGTCGGTCAGACGCATGCGCAGCGCTTCGAAGTCGCAGACCCCGCAGGCGTGGCAGTTGCCGTCACGGCAGTCGGGCGTTGCCGCCAGGTCGAGCGCCTTCTGCCGCTCGACGGCGAAGAAGCTCTTCGGCAGGCCGCAGTCGATGTGCTCCCAGGGAAGAATCTCGTTCTCGTCCCGCTGCCGCAGGTACCAGCCGGGCTCAACGTCGCAGTCGGCGAAGGCCTGCTGCCATTTGGCGAAATCGAAGTGCTCACGCCAGCCGTCGAAACGGCAGCCGAGCTCCACCGCCCGCTCCAGCACCGCCGAGAGGCGCCGGTCGCCGCGGGCGAACACCCCTTCGAGGAAAGAGAGCTCTGCCTCGTGATACTTGAAGCGCAGCTTCTTCCTGCGCAGCCCCTCGCGCAGCAGCTCCTGCTTGCGCCGAGTTTCAGCGATGTCGATCTGCGCTTCCCACTGAAAGGGAGTGTGCGGTTTGGGCACGAAGGTCGAAACGGCGACATTGACGTCGTTGCCGCCGGTCCCCTTGCCGCTGCGCTTGACCTGCGCCGCCAGCTCGATCAGCGCCTGCAGGTCCGCGTCGGTCTCGGTCGGCAGACCCTGCATGAAGTAGAGCTTGATCAGCCGCCAGCCGAGCCGGTAGGCGTTGCCGGTGGTCTCGAGCAGGTCGGCTTCGCTGATCCCCTTGTTGATCACCTGCCGCAGCCGCTCGCTGCCCGCCTCGGGGGCCAGGGTGAAGCCGGTCTTGCGGACCTTTTTCACCTCTTCCATCAGCCCTTCGGTGAGCGAACCGACCCGCAGGCTCGGCAGCGAGACCGCGACCCGGTCGCCGGCGTGCTCGGCCATCAGGTTCTGCAGCAGCGGCTCGATGCAGGAGTAATCGCCGGTCGACAGCGACAGCAGCGAGATCTCCTCGAAGCCGGAGTTCTCCAGCGCCTGGCCGATCAGTTCCTTGATCTTCTGCGGGCTGCGCTCGCGCACCGGCCGGTAGATGTAACCGGCCTGGCAGAAGCGGCAGCCGCGGGTGCAGCCGCGGGCGATCTCCAGCGCCACCCGGTTGTGTACCGTCTGCATGAAGGGGATGATCGGCCTGGTCGGAAAGGGCGCCGACTCCAGGTCGGCGAGGAACCGCCGGCGGACCTTCTCGTAGCCCTTGTGCAGCGGGAGGATTTTCGCGATTCGGCCATCCTGCGCGTAGCTGATCTCAAAAAACTGCGGCACGTAAAAGCCCTCGCGGCCGGCCAGCTCCTCCAGCAGCTGCCGGCGGCTCCAGCCCTCGGCCTTGCCGCGCCGGACCGCCTCGGCCAGCTCGACGATCGCCTCTTCACCGTCGCCGATCAGCGCGACATCGTAAAAATCGGCCAGCGGCTCCGGGTTGTAGGCGCAGGGCCCGCCGACGACGATCAGCGGCGCCTCTTCACTGCGCTGTTCGCGGCGCAGCGGCAGGCCGGCCAGCTGCAGCATGCCGAGCAGGTTGGTGTAGCTGAGTTCATACTGCAGGGTAAAGCCGATGATATCGAAGCTGCCGAGCGGCCGGTTCGACTCCAGCGAGCAGAGCGGCTGCTCATTCTCCGTCAGCCACTGCGCCATATCGGGCCAGGGGGCGTAAACCCGCTCGGCCGCCGCCCAGCTCAGGTCGTTGAGGATCTTGTAGAGGATTGGAAAGCCGATATGGCTCATCCCCACCTCGTAGACGTCGGGGAAGGCGAGCGCCATACGCACCTCGATCCCTTTGTCTCCCTTGCAGATCGAGCCGAGCTCGCCGCCTAAATAGCGTGACGGCCGGCTGACGCGGGTCAGCGCTTCTGATTGATCTTTTATCGTCAAAGAAAAAAACCTGTTTTCGGATAGATGAAAAAAGGGAGCCAAATTAGCACCCCTGAGCATTCAACACAAGAAATTTAAAAGGTTTTTCAGTACAACTAACTAAATAGGTGGCCTCACCTGCGGGCGCCCCACCGGGGCGCCCCTACACGAATGTCTGTGTCTGGTCGTAGGGGCGAGCCGATGGCTCGCCCGCACCCAGCAATCCGCCCCTATCACACGTTTTCGCCCCAGGGCTTCTCACTCCAGAACTGCTCCCGCAGCCGCTCTTCCGGATACTGGTCGAGAAACTGCTCGCGGGAAAAATCGAACTGGTAGTCGCCGACATATTCGCTGAGGATTTTGTAGGCGGCATTGATCCGGCGGATCTTCTCGCCGTCGGCAACCTCTCCCTTGTCCGGGTGGTGGCGACGCACCAGCTGCCGGTGCCGCTCACGGAGCTTCTTCAGCGACACACGCTGCGGCAGTTCAAACTCCTCCAGCGCCTGCTGCAGCTGTTCATAAGTCATCGATTCCCTCCCGGACAATTCTAAGTCGTTAGGTTGGCAGAAACAGCAACTTTCCTTGAGTATACCCCAGCAGCAGAACCGACAAAAGACAGCCGTTGCGGCAATTGACACCCCAACGGCTTTCAGCATAGGATGACGCTCGATTTTTTTTACCTGTAATGGAGTTTTCGTGGCCAAGCAAAAGACCATCTTCAGCTGCCAGCAATGCGGCTTTCAGAGCCCGAAATGGCTCGGCCGCTGCCCCGACTGCCAGCAGTGGAATACCCTGGTCGAAGAACAGCAGCTGGCCGAGACCAAGCACAGCCGGCAACTGACCGCTCCCGGCAAGCCGCAGAAACTCACCGAGATCGACAGCCGCGAAGAGGACCGCCTCAGCTGCGGCATGAGCGAGCTCGACCGCACCCTCGGCGGCGGCGTGGTGCCCGGCTCGCTGATTCTGGTCGGCGGCGACCCCGGCATCGGCAAATCGACCCTGCTGCTGCAGGCGGTCGACCGCCTGGCCAGTGCCGGCACCGCCCTTTATGTCACCGCCGAGGAGTCGACCCGCCAGGTCAAGCTGCGCGGCGAACGGCTCGGCGTAAACGCCGAGCAGCTGTTTCTGCTGGCGGAAACCTCGCTGGAGCAGATCAAGCTGCGGATCAAGGAGCTGAAGCCCGACTTTCTGGTCATCGACTCGATCCAGACCATCTTCACCAGCAACCTCGAATCGGCTCCCGGCAGCGTCAGCCAGGTGCGCGAATGCGCCGGTCAGCTGATGATCCAGGCCAAGGGGGAGGGGCTGCCGACCTTCATCGTCGGCCACGTCACCAAGGACGGCTCGATCGCCGGCCCGCGGGTCCTCGAACACATGGTCGATACGGTGCTCTATTTCGAGGGGGACCCCGGCCACCCCTACCGGATTCTGCGCGCGGTGAAAAACCGCTTCGGCTCGACCAACGAAATCGGCGTCTTCGAGATGCAGGAGCAGGGCCTGCGCGAAGTGCGCAACCCTTCGGAGCTGTTCCTCGCCGAACGCCCGGAGCAGAGCGCCGGCAGCGCCGTGGTCTCTTCGCTGGAAGGCAGCCGGCCGATCCTGGTCGAGCTGCAGGCGCTGGTCTCGAGCAGCTCTTTCGGCACCCCCCAGCGCACCGCCATCGGTCTCGACCACAAGCGGGTCGGCCTGCTGGTGGCGATCCTGGAGAAAAAGGTCGAGCTGTCGCTGGCCGGCCAGGACATCTTCCTCAACGTCGCCGGCGGGGTGCGCCTCGACGAGCCGGCGGTCGATCTGGCCGCGATTGCGGCGCTGGCCTCCAGCCACCTGAACCGGGTGATCAATGCCCAGACCGTGATCTTCGGCGAAGTCGGCCTGACCGGCGAGGTGCGGGCGGTCTCGCAACCGGAGCTGCGGGTCAAGGAGGCCGCGCGGCTCGGCTTCAACCGCTGCGTGCTGCCGCAGGGCAATTTGAAGAATCTCGACGTGCCTGACGCGATGCAACTGATCGGCGTGCGTCACGCCAGCGAGGCGCTCGAGGCAATATTCACCTAGACGAAAGGTGCAACTGATGATGGATAACCTGACCCATTTCGACACCGAGGGGAAAGCAATCATGGTCGATGTCGGCGACAAGCAGCCGACCAAACGCGAGGCGCTGGCCGCCGGTGAGGTACGCATGCGCCCGGAGACCCTGCAGCGGATTCTCGACCGCCAGGTGGAAAAAGGGGATGTTTTCGCCGTCGCCCGGCTGGCCGGAATCATGGGCGCCAAGCAGACCTCCAGCCTGATCCCGCTCTGTCATCCGCTACCGCTCAACTCGGTGGAAGTCGACTTCGACTGTGATCCGGAGCAGGGATTGGTGCGGATCGGCGCGATCGCCAAGGTGACCGGCAAGACCGGCGTCGAGATGGAAGCGCTGACCGCGGTCTCGATCTCTGCCCTGACCATTTACGACATGTGCAAAGCGATTGATAAAGAGATGGTGCTCGGTGAGATCCGCCTGCTGAAAAAGTCCGGCGGCAAGAGCGGCACCTTTGAACGCAAGGAATAGTTGGCAAAATTAACGAAATCTGATAAATTCCGGCTCTATCATCCATCAACCTGGACTTATTAACATGGAAAAAACCGTCTTCAGCATCCGCAAGAGCTTCCTCCTGCCCCTCGGGCTGGTCGTGTTGCTGGCGCTGGCGCTGCTGATCAGCTGTCTTCTGCTCGGCCTGCCGACGGCCAAGACGGTCATCCTCGGCGTCCTGCTGCTGCCCGCGGTAGTCCTGTTTGCCGAGAGCAGCAAACGCCGGGTGAGTATCGACGACAAGGGGGTGCAGGTCGATAAACTGTTCCGCAGCAAACGCCTGAACTATGTCGATCTGACCTCGATCGACACGGTGCGGGTGCGCAAGCGGGCCTTTGTCAGTCTGAGCAGCGAAGCCGACTTTGTCATCATCTCCAACAGCTATGCCGGTTTCAGCACCCTGCTGAAGCTGCTGCTGGAAAAAGCTCCGCAGCCGGTCATCAGCGATGAGACCCGGCAGCTGGCGAACGACCCGCCGGAGAAGAACAGCGACATCTTCTCCGCCTGGCTGGCGGTCGCCGTACTGGCGTTGATCCTCTATGTGCAATTGAGGGGCGCATTCTAAAACCTTTTTGCGTTATGATAGTTAGCATCATCTGCAAGACAACGATTTTTTAAGGGTGATTTTATGGACGAAACGATCTTGGCTGAATTCAAACTGTTGCTGCAGGGGCAGATGGACGCCCTGCTACAGGATGCCGGCAAAACGGTCTCGGGGATGACCGAAGAGAAGACCAACTTCCCCGACCCGACCGACCGCGCCTCGCTCGAATCGGACCGCAACTTCGAACTGCGCATCCGCGACCGTGAACGCAAGCTGATCAACAAGATCCGCGAAGCCCTGGAGCGGATCGAGGATGGGATCTTCGGTCTCTGCGAAAGCTGCGAGGAAGAAATCGGCGTCGAACGGCTGCGCGCCCGTCCGGTCACCACCCTCTGCATCGACTGTAAGACGGAACAGGAACGCCAGGAAAAGATCGGCTGAAACCATCCCGCTTAGCCTCCTAAAACATTCGAAGCATCTGCCGCCGTACGCAGATGCTTCTGTTTTAAGAGCCCGGATCTTTTTTCATCCACCCCTTTGCCAAATGGCAGGATGCAGCCATGGTACCGATCGACCGCCGCATTGCTCAGCTGACTCTGCTCTCGCAATTGGGCCAGACCTTAAACGCGGCAACCGGCCTGGACAATCTCTGCGCCTCGGTCTGCCGCGTGCTGCTGGAATTCAGCGACGCGGTCGGCGTCATCATCCGCCCGCGCCTGTATGGCGATCCGCCACCGAAAGCCTGCTACTGCCGCACCGCATCCACCGACCCGGCGTTGAAGATCTTTTTCCTCCAGCAGGAAACCCTGTTCAGCAGCAAAGTCCTGCACCAGGGACGTAGCCGGCTGCATTATCCTCTCTCGAAAAACCGGCCCGACCTGCCAGCCTCGATCTTCTGCCTGCCGATCAAAGTCCACGACAAAGTCTTCGGCACGCTAAGCCTGCTCGGCGGCTCCCCGAAACAGGACCAGCCATTTACGCCGGAGCAGCAGGAGCTGTTCCTCTCCTGCGGCTTCCAGCTGGCTCAGGCCTTTGAGCAGCTGGTCACCATGGCCAGGCTGAGGCAGGTTTCAGCGTCCGATTTCCGGCGCCTTCAGGACCTGTCTCTGCTCTACCGGATCACCCAGCTGCTGCACAGCACCCTGGCCACCAACGAACTTTTCCACTTGATCCTCTCACTGCTGGTGACCCCGGACGGTGGCGGCTTTCATCGCGCCATGCTGTTCATGGTCAATCCGCGCGGCGGCACCCTGCAGGGGATCCTCGGCATGACCCGTGAGAGCGCCAGCTGGCTGCTGCCCGACGGGCTGCCGCCGGTTGCGGCGGCCAGCCTGCCGATCCCCGAGGATGTTCAGCAGGCGCAAAGCAATGCGCCCTTTTCCCGCGAGGTGATGCAGCAGCGCCTCGATCTCGGCGCTGCTGACAATTCTCTGGCCGAAGTTGCCCGGGAGCAGAAAGCACGCCTGGTCTGCGCAGAGGATCACAGCTTCCATGGCAACCCGCGCTACCGCAAGCTGCTCATGGGGGATCACGCCTGCGTCCCGCTGCTCAGCCGGGGCAGAAGCCTCTGTGTGCTGGCGGTCGACAATGCTGACAGCGGTGAAAAAATCGATGCGGAGCGGCTCAGGTTCCTGGAAATGTTTGCCGGCCAGGCCGGTATCGCACTTGACAACGCCCAGCTGCTGCAGCGGATTGAGTCTGCCCACAGCTCTCTGCGCGAAGCTCAGGACCTGCTGCTGCAGAAGGAAAAGCTGGCCACGGTCGGCGAGATGTCGGCCTCGATCGCACACGAGTTGAAAAATCCACTGGTTTCGGTCGGTGGATTTGCCCGCCGCCTGGCCCGCAGCCTCGAACCGGGCAGCTCAGAACACCAGTTCGCCCAGGTGATTCAACAGGAGAGCGAACGGCTGGAAAAAATGCTCGATGAGATTCTGTCCTTTTCCCGCCAGCGGCTGCTCTGTATTCGCGATTACCAGCTCGAAGCGGTGCTCGACCGGGCACTGCTGCTCGAAGGGGACAATCTGGAGCAGGGCGATATTACCCTGAAGCTCGAGATTCAGGATCAGTTGCCGCGGCTGCAAGGGGATGCGGAGCAGATGGAGCAGGTATTTCTCAACCTGATCAGCAACGCCCGACAGGCGATGAGCGGTGGTGGCGAGCTGCGCATCAGCTCCCAGTACAGTCTGCTGCGCGGCGAACCGGCAATCCGCATCGATTTCAACGATACCGGCGGCGGAATCCCCCCTAAACTCATGAGGAATATCTTCAACCCTTTCTTTACGACCAAGGACGAGGGGACCGGGCTGGGCCTTTCGATCAGTCATCGCATCGTCGAACACCACCAGGGCGAAATTGAAGTGCTCAATACCGATTGCGGGACCTGCTTCAGCGTCACCCTGCCGATTCATCAACGCCAACGCAGCGCCGACCCGCTCGGCATGCGCGAAAAAGGCCGCGAGTCGCGGCCGGAGAATTCTCCTCCATAAAAAATGGCGCCAGAATCAATCTGAGCGCCATAAAACCGGCATCAACCGGTCTTGTTGTTCTTTTTCTTCGGCCAGGGAGCCCGCCGCTCCGGACCGACGTAGCCGGGTTTCTGTTGATAATCGCGCAGCCTGGTCGCCTCCGAGGTCACATCGACCCAGCCATCGGCGCGTTTGAACTGCTTGATTCGTCCGGTCGCAATCAGCACGTCGAGCACATCATTGCTGACAACACTGACCGTCCCATCCAGGTAAACCACTTCTATCAAAGCCACATTCTTCACGCTGACCTCTCACCAGAAACAGGTTTCCTCTGTGCCTTTATGCGTGTGTAGCTTACACGCTCAGTCAGCTTTTGTCAGTAAAACAATGATCAACATCAATTAAGCCAACTATCACCGTAACGTTTTCCAATTGCCCTGCTCTAGTTCAGGCCGACCTTTCTTTACTTCTTTACTCAAATTGCAGATTTTTTGCTTGACTGAAACCAATAAAAAACTAAAATGGTACCCAATCAGATGATTCGTCATCTGGGAGCCCGGTGATACCCCCCCTCCATCACCGGGCTTTTTTATTGCCTGCCCTCAGCCGCAGTGCTTCCTTGCCGCTGAATCCTGATGACTGTCAGCTGCTCACCGGCCGATTCCGGAGAAGGAAAAAACTCGATCAGCAACCAGACCTTTTGCCGCGGATGGTAAATCCTGCCCCGTTGCTCGCTCAATGAGTGGACTTCGATACCTTCAGAGAACAGGACCGTTTTCCAATCTTTCCCCAGCACCGCCAGGTAGGACCGATCGACAAACTCAATCAAAGCCTGATTGCAGCGCTTGACCCGGCCAGCCGCATCAACCAGCAGAATCATATCGGCGATACAGTCGAGAGTGATCTGCCATTCGTTCTTGGCATGTTCAACCAGGGAAAAAATCTGATTGAGCTCTTTATGCTTCGTTTCCAACTGCAGTCGGCTTTCCTGCAGCAAGAGCTCGGTCTCCCCCTGCTGCCGGATCGACTGACGGGCCAGCCGGACGATCTGCACGATCCCCGCCATCAAAAGCGCAGCGGCGATAAAAAGGAAAAGTGACGCCCGAGACAGTGCCTGGTCCAGCTGCTGACGCTGACCGCTGATATCATGAATCAGCTCAAGCACTGCCACCAGGTCGCCTTCCTGTATGATCGGCGACTGGGTTTCAAGCAGATAATGAACCTCTTTGCCTTGCTCCAGCTGAACGGGAAACTGTCGCGAATAGGCCTCCCCGCGCCGCAAAGCCCGACGAAAGAACGCCGTATCCCGGCGCTGCCCCAGCTGCTGCGGGTCGGTTGAAAACAGAACCTCTCCGCTCGGCGTGCGGATCGATGCGCGCAACAGGGCAAAACTATCGACCATCGCATAAAGCTGCCCTTGAAGCTTTTCCGCTTCGCCCTGCGGGGCGAAATCCTGCGCCAGATAGCGACCCAGATGCTCGGCCTCGAGACGCACCTTTTCGTTCAGGAGGCTGCTCGTTGCCGGATAGAGATAAACCATGTCAAACAGCGGCAGGCAGAGCGCCACAACAGCGCAAACAAACAGCAGACTGATCAACAGCTGCAATCTTTTCACTGCACCCCCTCACCAAGGAAAAGAGCCATGAAACACAAGTATATGCCGGACAGCCAGGAAAGCAATTTCCCTCAGGTGGCGCTTGCGGCAGGCGAGCTGACCAGTATAGTATTAAACAACCATAAGGTTATTTCGCCCTGGTTCCGGCAAAAGGACTGGCAATGAAAAAACACCTCAACATCTGCATTGAAATTGAAGAAACCGTGGGGAAAGTCTATCGCCAGATGAGGCTCTCGCCGCGTATCAGCGACAAGACTCGCCGGGTCCTTGAACAGCTGGCCAATGATGAGGATGACCACGCCAGCCAGCTGCGCTTTGCTCAGCGCTTTCCGGAAACCGCCCTGCTGACGAGCCCCCCCCAGGCAGACCGGCGGGTGCAGGAGCTGCTGGAACAGGCAGAACAGATTTTTAAAAAAATCTCTCTCATCGAAGTTGACGACCAGCAGGCGATCAGTATCGGTGTCGAATTGGAAAAAAAGTTCAGCCAGGTGCACATCGCCAACTCTTTTGATTTCAAAGAACAGAATATCAAGCAGATGTTCGCAGCCATGGCCAAGGCAGACGATGTGCATTGTCAACGCCTGCTCGATCTCCAGCAGCAGCTGCTCAACAGTTGAAAAAAAGCAAACGCCGCGGATCACTCAGCGGCGTTTCATCTGTCCAATCATTTATCGTGCCAAGCCTCAACAGATACGCGGCAGCTGCTCCCCGGCCAGCATTTCGATCGCCCGCGTTCCGCCGATGGCGGTCTGCATTATCACCCGACCGTTCGATTCTGCCACCACTTCGCCGATGATCGCCGCGCCGGCGCCTTCCGGATGCGAGCGCATCAACTGCAGCGCGCCGTCCGCCTGATCGGCAGCGACGATTGCCAGCAGCTTGCCTTCGTTGGCGACGAACAGCGGATCAAGACCCAAAATTGCACAGGCCCCGGCAACCGCATCTCCAATCGGCAGTTCATCTTCCTGCAGACAGATGTCGACCTGCGACTGCAGGGCGATCTCCTTCAGAGTGGTCGCCACCCCGCCGCGGGTCGGGTCGCGCAGCACATGGACTGCAGCGCCAAATTCCTGCAGCAGCTTGGCGACCAGCTGGTTCAGCGCCATGCTGTCGCTGGCGATATCGCTCTGCAGATCAAGCCCTTCGCGGCTGGCCAGGACCGCCATGCCGTGATCACCGATGGAGCCGTTGATAATGACCCTGTCTCCAGGTTTGGCGCCACTGCCGGAAATCTTCAGCTGGTGGTCGAAGACCCCGATCCCCGAGGTGTTGATGAAGATTTTGTCCCCTTTGCCGCGCGGCACGACCTTGGTGTCACCGGTGACGATCCTGATCCCAGCTTTATCGGCAGCCAGCTTCATCGCTTCGAGCACCACGCGCAGTTCGGTCAGCGGCAAGCCCTCCTCCAGGATCAGCCCAACGCTGATCGCCAGCGGCCGCGCGCCGCTCATCGCCAGGTCGTTGACCGTGCCGTTGATCGCCAGGTCGCCGATGTTGCCGCCGGGGAAGATGATCGGGTCGACCACGTAGGAGTCGGTGGTGAAGGCGAGTCGCGAGCTGTCGATCCCCTCAAGCACCGCGGCGTCGTTCTGGTCGCGCTGCGCCACCTGCGAGAGGGTCGGGATGATCAGCTCGTCGAGCAGCTGGTGGCTGAGCTTGCCGCCGCTGCCGTGGCCGAGGAGGATGACGTCGTTTTTCACAAAATTACTCCTGATTATTGACTAACGCATACCAGCGCAAGAGGCTGCTCAAAATGCCCCAGGTGCAAGGCGCCCCGCAAACTGAGGAGCGAGGCCTAGCAGCGCCAGGTCGCAGCGACGAAGTTAAGGGCAACGCCGCAGATGGGGTATTTTCAGCAGCCGTATTTATATTCCGCCGCGCAGGTGCCCTCGCTCGACACCATGCACGCTCCCACCGGGTTCTCCGGAGTGCAGCCGGTGCGGAACAGCGGGCAGTCGGTAGGCCGCACCTTCCCCTTGAGGATCTCGCCACAGAGGCACCCCTGGTGCTCCTTCGATTCTTCGACTTCGACCGGCAGCTGCCGTTCGGCATCAAAAGCCGCGTACGCCTGACGGATCCGCAGACCGCTGGCGGGGATCACGCCGATCCCGCGCCAGGGGGTATCGCAGGGCTCGAAGACCTCGGCGAGCAGCGCCTGGGCCTTTTTGTTTCCCGCCGGCTTGACGATCCGGCTGTACTCGGTCTCGACCCGCGCCTCGCCGGCGATCACCTGCCGGGCCAGCAGCTGGATGCCGCGCAGCATGTCGAGCGGCTCGAAGCCGGTCACCACGCAGGGAACATTGTGCTGCGCGACCAGCGGCCGGTAGGCATCGGAACCGATCACCGCGCTGACGTGGGCCGGGCAGAGGTAGCCGTCGACCTTGAGCTCCGGGTCGCTGGTCAAGACCGCCATCGGCGTCGGGATGGTCTTGTGGGCGCCGAGGACAAAGTAGTTGCTTAAACCTTTCTGCTTGGCGGCGACGATGGAGCCGGCGACGGTCGGGGTGGTGGTCTCGAAGCCGACGCCGAGGAAGATGATTTTCTTTTCCGGATGCTTCTCCGCCAGCGCCACCGCGTCGAGCGGCGAATAGACGATTTTCACCTGCGCCCCGCCGGCCTGTTCGCGCTGCAGGCTGCTGGTCGAGCCGGGCACCCGGACCATGTCGCCGAAGGTGGCGATGATCACATCCGCTTGCCGGGCATAGGCGACCGCCTTGTCGACGTAATCGATCGGCGTGACGCAGACCGGACAGCCCGGGCCTGAGATCAGCCGGATCTGCGGCGGCAACAAGGAGCGGATGCCGTGCTGGTAGATCGACATGGTGTGGGTGCCGCAGACCTCCATCAGGGTCATGGCACCGGGATAATCGGCCACGTCCTTCTTAATTGCAGCCACCAGCGCCCTGGCGACCGCCGGATCGCGGTACTCGGTCGCGTACTTCATTCCGGTGCCAACCCGGCAGCGAGCGCTTCGCGCAGCACTTCAAGGGTCTTCTCCGCCTCCTCAGGGTCGATCTTCTCAATGGCGAAGCCGGCGTGCAGCAGAACATAGTCGCCAACCGCAACATCATCGAGCATCATCAAACTGCCTTCGCGGCGCACCCCGTCGACCTCGCAGATGGCGGTGCTCTCTTCGATTTCGACCACTTTCATCGGGACTGCTAGACACATATTGTTCTCCGTGTAGGGGCGTCCCGCCGGGACGCCCGATCATTCGCAACCGGATCACGGGCGTCCCATTGGGACGCCCCTACAATTTTTTCTTCGTCAACCTGCTGCGCAACCAGTCGTACCAGCGCTCGAGCCCGTCGCGGCTGTAGCAGGAGAGCTCGATGATCTCGATCTGCGGGTTGACCCGTTTGGCGTACTCGCGACACTTCTCCAGGTCGAAGCGTAAGAAGGGCAGCAGATCCATTTTATTGATCAGCATCAGGTTGCTGGCGCGGAACATCTGCGGATACTTGAGCGGCTTGTCCTCCCCCTCGGTCACCGACAGAACCGCGACCTTGGCGTCCTCGCCCAGGTCGAAGGAGGCGGGGCAGACCAAGTTACCGACGTTCTCGATCATCAGGATGTCGGTCGCGTCCAGGTCGAAATGCTCGACGCCGTGGCCGACCATGTGGGCATCCAGATGACAGCCGGCGCCGGTGTTGATCTGGTGCGCCGGCACGCCGGTGGCGGCGATCCGGTCGGCGTCGTTGCTGGTCTGCTGATCCCCTTCGAGAACGGCGAAAGCGAGCTCGCTTTGCAGATCCGTGAGGGTGGTCTCGAGGATCGTGGTCTTGCCGCTGCCCGGCGAGCTGACCAGATTCAGCACCAGCAGAGCATGCTGCTGAAACAGGGCGCGGTTTCGCTGCGCCAGCCGGTTGTTCTTAGCCAGCAGGTCCTCTTCGATGGTGATTTTCTTGCCTTTCGGCGCGTCGTGGTGATGATGCTCCGCCGGAGCGCAGCCGCAGTCGATACACATGGTCAGTCGATCTCCATTTCCTTGATGCGCAATTCTTCTCCCGCGAGCAGTTCGCAGGCGGCGCTGTCACAAACCGGGCAGCAGGCGAGCAGCTGGTCGAGGGGGAACTCACGGCCGCAGTCGAGGCAACGGGCGCAGGCCGCGATCCGTTCGATCAGCAACTGCGCGCCTTCCAGCAAAGTGCCGTTGCTGCAGGCCTCGAAACAGAAGTCGAGCGCTTCAGGGACCACTCCCGACAGACTGCCGACTTCAACCGTCACCGAGAGAACCTTAGCCGCATGCTGCTCCCGGGCGGTCCGTTCAGCGATCTCGACAATGCTCTGGGTGATCCCGAGTTCGTGCAAAAAAAACCCTTTACAGAAAAGGTAAAAAGTGTCTGTTATAAGACTGCTTTGTGCACATTTGGCCAAAACAGCCCTTAAGAAATGACACTATAGGGGCAAAGTCTGCGAAAAATCAAGAAAAGCTCCAGCCGTATACGGTAGCCACTGCGACAACGTGCTCGCTTGTCGCTCAAATCATGAGGGTAAGGGGATGCAGACCGGCAAAATCTACATCTGTGACGAAGATCAGAACTCCCGCCAGTTCCTCGAAAAAACCCTGAATCTGCAAGGTCATCAGGTGATCAGCTTCACCCAGGGCAGCCTCCTGCTGCAAGCCCTGGAAGATCAGCAGGAGGACGCTCCCGACCTGATTCTGCTCGACATCCACCTCTCCGACATCGGCGGCCTCGACCTGCTGCGCCGGGTCAAGATGCAGCGTCCCCAGCAGCACCTGGTGATGATGAATGCCTTCGGCACCGTGCGCGGCGCCGTCGAAGCGATGAAGCAGGGCGCTCACGACTACCTGCTCAAACCCTTCACTCCGAACGAACTGAACAGCCTGGTCAATAAATTGATCGAGCACAACCGGCTGGTCTCGGAGAACCGCTCCCTGAAAGCGGAGATTCGCCGCCGCTTCGACCCGACCCAGGTGGTCTTCCGCAGCAAGGCATTCGGCCAGGTCTTCGAATTGGCCAAAAAGGTCGCGCCAGCGGATGCCAGCATTCTGATCATGGGGGAAAGCGGCACCGGCAAGGAGGTGATCGCTTCGACCATCCACTACAGCAGCAACCGCCGCGAGCAACGCTACCTGACCATCAACTGCGCGGCGCTCACCGACACCCTGCTCGAAAGCCAGCTGTTCGGCCACGTCAAGGGGGCCTTCACCGGCGCCGTCGGCAGCCAGCGCGGCCTGATCGAGGAGGCCGACCGCGGCACCCTGTTCCTGGACGAAATCGGCGACATCAGCCCGGGGCTGCAGGCCAAACTGCTGCGGGTGCTGCAGGAGAAGGAGTTCATTCCGGTCGGCTCGACCAAGGTGCGGCGCGCCAACGTGCGCTTTATCGCCGCCACCAACAAGAACCTCGAGGACGAGGTCCGGGCTGGACGCTTTCGCGAGGATCTCTACTACCGGCTCAACGTCGTCACCCTGAACGTCCCGACATTGCGCGAGCGCCCGGAAGACATCGAACCCCTGGCCCGGCTGTTCGTCGAGAAATTCGCCGGCCGGGAAAAGCTCGTTTTGACCAGCGAAGCCTTGAGCCTGCTGACCAGCTACAGCTGGCCGGGCAACGTCCGGGAACTGGAGAATATCATCGAGATGGCGGTGATCCTTGCCGATGAGGGAGAGATCGGGGCCAGCCACCTGCCGGCCAAGGTCTCCAGCGATCAGGTCACGCCGATGGAGCTTCCCAGGTCGGGCAGTTCCCTGGAAGAGGTTGAGAAGCTCTACATCGAACAGGTCTATCGGGAAACCGGTTACCATAAGCTGCGCACCTCGCAGATCCTGCAGGTCGCCCGTCGCACCCTTGACCGCAAGTTGCATCAGTACGGCATCCGCAAAGAGAACGCCAACAACCGGCCAGATTGACACATCCTGCGTCATTCTGTCTGTATACATCCGTATACAATTTCGCACTTTTTCTCACATTAATCATTTTTCCCTCCTCTTAATGAGCCCTTAGCGCCCGGACAGCCGGTTCGGGCATGCTCCTTGCCGAGTTCATCTCTCCGATTCAGCGGCCATTTTCTGTTTCTACCGGTCGCAATTGATCACCATTACAGGTGCCGCAACGCGCCTGTTGTATATCCATCACCACAATTTTATTGAGCAAACAGGAGAGATTTATGGCGAAAATCGTTATCGATCCGATCTCGCGCGTCGAAGGCCATATGAAGGTCGAAGCCGTGGTCGAGAACGGGGTAGTCAAGGAAGCGAAAAGCTCCGGCATGATGTACCGGGGGCTGGAGAACATCCTGCTCGGCCGGGACCCGCGCGACGCGGCCCGCATCGTCCAACGCATCTGCGGCGTCTGCCCGACCTCCCACGGCCTGGCCGCCGCCTACGCCCTCGACGAGGCCTACGGTGTCAACGGCAACATCACCGACAACGGCCGGATTCTGCGCAACCTGATCCAGGGCGCCAATTACGTCCAGTCGCACATCCTGCACTTCTATCAACTCGCTGCCCTCGACTATGTCGATGTCGCCGCCTGCGCCGACTACACCGGCGGCGATCCCGAGCTGACCAAGGTCAAGGATTTCATCGCCCGCGGCCACCTCGGCCCTTTCGTGCCCCGCTACGAAGGCGATTACCGCCTCTCCAAAGAAGAGAATATCGCCGCCGTCTCTCATTACGTCAAAGCGCTCAACATGCGCCGCCTGGCCCACGAGGCGGTCGCCGTTTTCGGCGGCAAGATGCCGCACAACATGTCGATCGTCGCCGGTGGCGTGACCGCCGCGCCCTCCATAGACAAGATCGCCGCGTTCATCTGGCGCCTCGAGCAGTTGACCGATTTCATCGACACCTATTACCTGCCGGACGTGCTGCTGGTCGCCAGCCGCTACAGCGACTACTTCGGCGTCGGCGCCGGCTGCAAGCAGTTCATGTCGTTCGGCTGCTTCGATCTGGACAGCGATCCCGACCTGACCAAGCGCCAGCGCTGGCTGCCGCAGGGGATCGTCACCTCCGACCTGAAACTGCAGCGCCTCGACCCGACCAGGATCACCGAGGAGGTGCAGAGCAGCTGGTTCGCCGATCACGGCGCCCAGCACCCTTTTGATGGCACCACCATCCCCGAGCGCGACAAGACCGGAGCCTACAGCTGGATCAAGTCGCCGCGTTACGCCGGCGAGGTGATGGAGGTCGGCCCGCTGGCGCGGATGCTGACCAGCTACGTGCACGGCGACAAGGAGATTCAGGGTCTGGTCAACGGCGTGCTGGCCAGGTTCAACGCGTCCCCCGACGCTCTCTTCTCGGTGCTCGGCCGCCACGCCGCCCGCGCCATCGAGTGCAAGCTGGTCGCCGAAAAGCTTAAAATCTGGGCGCTGCAGCTGCAGCCGGGCCAGCCGACCTTCACCGATTTCAACCTCGACGTCACCAGCCGCGGCATGGGCCTGCATGAAGCGCCGCGCGGCGCCCTGGGCCACTGGATCGTCGTCGAAGGCGGCAAGACCAAGAACTACCAGGCGGTGGTTCCGACCACCTGGAACGCCGGCCCGATGGACGCCAAGGGCCAGCCCGGCCCGATCGAGCAATCGATTATCGGCACCAAGGTCAAAGATGCGAAAAACCCGTTTGAGCTGGTGCGGATCGTCCGCTCCTACGACCCCTGCCTCTCCTGCGCGGTGCACGTCGTCACCCCCAAGGGTGAAGATCTCGGCCGCTTCGTGGTCGGAGCAGAGTAATGGAGGCCACCAGTAGGGGCGTACCCCCGTGTGCGGCCGCGTTTGACAACCGGGAACTCGGGCAGGCACTGGGGCCTGCCCCTACAGCCGAAGAACGTGCCCCGCTGCTGGTGATGGCGGTCGGCAACATCCTGCGCATGGATGACGGCTTCGCCGATGCGGTTCTGAACCGTTTGGCGGAATTGGATCTGCCTGACGAGGTTGAGCTGTTCGACGCCGGAACCAGCGCCATCGACCTGATGGAAGTCTTCAACAGACGCGAAAAGCTGATCGTCATCGACGCGGTGCGTGGCGGCCAGGCGCCCGGCACCCTCTACCGCTTCAGCCCGCAGGACGTTGAAAACGGCGCCCTGCCGATGAACTCGCTGCACCAGGTCGGCCTGCTGGAAACCCTCAAGTTGGGGGAACTGGTCGACTGCAAGCCGCAGAAGACGGTGGTGATCGGTTGCCAGCCGGCTGAGACCGGTTTGGGGATCGGTCTCAGCGAACCGGTCAAGGCGCAGATCGAGCGGGCCAGCG
>CALZHR010000028.1 GCA_945787335.1 uncultured Desulfuromonadales bacterium | reverse complement strand
GCTGCACCGGACCGACTGAGCAGCGTCAGCAAAGGTCGGCTCATAATCCCGCACTCACTCTCACCGGCATGGATTTCATACCCGGCGACGTCCGCCATCCCGCCGAACCCGGCGGCGGCGGCGGACTGCTGAAACCGCGCCAGCACCTGATGGGTCTGTTTGCCGGGCTTGAGGATGGTATCGACATCGAGCAGCCCCAGGCCGTCCGCCTCGCTCCGCTCCGACTCGACCCCGTCCGGATCACTGAGTTTGTTGCCGAGCATCTGAAACCCGCCGCAGATGCCGATCACCCGGCCACCGGCGGCGTGGTATGCGCGGATTGCCGCATACAGACCGCTTTGCTGCAGAAAATCGAGATCGGCCAGGGTGCTCTTGGTGCCGGGCAGGATCAGCAGATCAAGGCCGTCAAGCTGTTCCGGTTGTTCGATGTAGTGCAACGCCACATCCGCTTCCCGCTCCAGCGGGTCGAAGTCGGTGTAGTTGGAAATCCGTGGCAAGCGCACCACGCCGACCTGCAGGCCGTTCTTTGCCAGCGGCCGTTTGCGGGCCAGAGCCACCGAGTCTTCCTCCGGCAGTTTCAGGACGCACATCGGCACCACGCCGAGCACCGGCAGACCGGTGCGATCGGTGATGATTTCGATTCCCGATTGCAGCAACGACGCATCGCCACGGAATTTATTGATGATGATCCCCTTGAGCTGAGCGCGCTCCGCCGGCGAAAGCAGCTCGACGGTCCCGACGATAGAGGCGAACACCCCGCCCCGGTCGATATCGGCGACCAGGATGACCGGCGCCTTCGCCAGTGCCGCCGCTTTCAGATTGGTGATGTCGTGAGACATCAGATTGATCTCGGCGATACTGCCCGCCCCTTCCAGCAGAACCAGGTCCACCTGCTGCGCCAGCCGACGATAGGATTCTTCGACCTTCTGCAGTGCTTCGGGTTTGTACTGATGGTATTCAGCAACGCTCATGTTGCCTAAGGGGCGGCCATGAACGATCACCTGCGAACCGGTATCACTGTTCGGCTTGAGCAACACCGGATTCATATCGATATGCGGCTCCAGCCCACAAGCCGCCGCCTGCAGGGCCTGGGCCCGACCGATCTCGCCGCCATCCGGGGTCACCGCCGAGTTAAGCGCCATATTCTGTGCCTTGAAGGGCGCAACGGTCCAGCCACGTCGGGCAAAAACCCGGCAGAGGCCGGCGTTGATGACACTCTTACCGACATCGCTACCGGTACCGCCGATGAACAGGGCTTTGCTCTTTTCCGGACCAAGGTTCAAGATTTCAGGCGCAGGGGAGAAATACTTCCCGGCATAACCCCGTGGGGTCACGAGCCGGCCGGCCGCGTCGACAAACGTCGTACTGTTGCCGATCAGCACCAGTGAGAACATATCGATTTCGCAGGCCAGCAGGTCGGCGAGGGTTGTCAGCGTCACTTCTTCACCGGCCCGACAGGCGTTACGGACGATTCCGACCGGTGTTTGCGGATCACGATAGCGCAGCAGAATCTGCCGGGCCTCGCCGATCTGGGTGGTGCGGCCGCGGCTTTTCGGATTATACAGGGCGACGACGAAATCTGCGCTGCCCGCGGCATCAAGCCGCTGTCGTATCAACGGCCAGGGAGTCAGCAGGTCGGAAAGGGAGATGACCGCGAAGTCGTGCATCAAGGGCGCACCGAGCCGGGAGGCGGCCGCCTGGACCGCAGAAATCCCCGGCACCATCTCAACCTCCAGCGACCGGCCGTTAAGCAGCTCCAGAACCAGCCCGGCCATGCCGTAAACCCCGGCATCACCAGAGCAGACCAGCGCCACTTTCGCTCCATTTTCAGCACGCTCCAGAGCCAGCCGGCAGCGTTCGACCTCCTGCCGCATGCCGCTGGAAAGCAACTCCTTGCCGACAACCAGCTCCGGGATCAACTCCAGGTAGGTTTTATAGCCGGCGATCACCTCGGCCTGCTCGATGGCGGCGCGGGCCGCCGGGGTCAAATGTAAAACGTCGCCGGGACCCAGCCCGACGACCCAGAGTTTTCCAGTCATTCCTGTACCCAACATATCGTAGGGGCGAGCCGTGGGTCGCCCGCTGTTTATGTTAGTTATTGCACCGGGCGACCTATAGTGTCGCCCCGACAAATTTATCACGCTTGTATTTCTGCAAACGCCAAGGTCAAATTGCCAACTTTCTGTATGCGGATCAGCATCTCCCCCATTGCCGATGAGAGCAGCGCGGCAGGCTCACAGACCCCCTTGGCGCCGACT
>CALZHR010000027.1 GCA_945787335.1 uncultured Desulfuromonadales bacterium | reverse complement strand
TCGCCGCCTGAAACGCTCGTGCTGCCGCTGCTGCAAGGTTGATCATTTTCTCCAACTCCATTATCCAAAGTTAGCTGCTTGAATTATCACAGAGTGAAATGCGAGTCAATCTATTTCCCGCACAACTAATGTGGGGGGCGGTTTATAGCAATACCATCAGCAGGGTCAGGGTGACCAGGCTCGCCAGGGTCGAGACCACCACCACCGAGGTGACAAATCCGGGCACGATATCGTTCTCTTTGGCGATGATCGCCACCAGGATCGCCGTCGGCATTCCGGCCTGCAGGATCCCGGCGACGTTTTCGACCGCGCTCAGGGCAAAGGGGATGGCCACAACAAAAGCGATCGCCGGCGCCAGCAACAGGCGGATGCCGCTGGCCAGCAGCACATCCCCCGAGAGCGAGACTCGCTTCTGCTCCAGCAGCTGCAGCCCCAGGGCAAACAGCATCACCGGGATCATCGCATCGGCCAGCAGACCGATCATCCGGCTGAGCATCAACGGCATGGTTACTCCGGCCGAAGAGACCAGCAAGGCCGGCAGCGTCGCCCACAGCGCCGGGGTCTTCAAAACTCCCCAGAGCGCTCCTTTGCTGCCGCCGTGCGCCCAGCCGGCCGCGCCGACACAGACGACAAAGGCGGTGATGGTGATGGCGACAAAATAGATGGTTGCCGGCGCCAGGGCGATATCCCCCAATCGGAAGCGGATCACCGCCAGACCGTAGTTGCCGACATTCCCGAACACCGCGATCATCACGAAAGCAGCGATCATCTCCTTCGATCTCCCCAAGACCCTGCCGAGGCCTCCGGCAATCAAGGCGGCGAGCAGATGCGTCGCGACGATGAAGCAGAGCATCTTCAGGGCAATGCTCGGATCCACCTTTGAACTGCTGATCGCCTGAAAAATAAATGCAGGCACAAAGACATAATAGGCCGCCCGGGTCAGGGTCCGGGCCTGCAGTTCCAGCCGCCCCCCAAGCAGGTAGCCGAGCATGACGATAGCGAAAACCGGCAAAATAACATTGAGAAAAACAGTCAGAAGTTCCGACATAACCATCCAGCGTAAGGATAAGGGCTAAGAAGAGCCTTCAAATTAGCGTTTTTTCTGCTGGGTACCAAACAAAAAAAAGCTCCCGGCACAAGGTACCGGGAGCTTTTTCGTTCGCTGACTCAGTTCAGCTTATTTGCCGCAATCGGCCTGCAGGTCGGCAAGCTTCTTGTAAAGGTCGTAGCGGGTGGCTGCGTCCTTGGCCGAAGCCGCCAGCAATTCGTCGGCATGCTCGGGATTGGCCTTCTTCAGAACCCGGAAGCGGTTCTGGTTGTTGGCCCACTCCTGGTAGCTGAGGGTCGGCTCTTTGCTGTCCATCTGCAGCGGGTTCTTGCCCTTTTCGGCCAGGCGGGGGTCGTAGCGGAACAGCGGCCAGTGACCACACTCGACCGCCTCACGGCAGTTGTCGACCGCAGTCGCCATGTTGATACCGTGGGCGATGCAGTGGCTATAGGCGATGATCAGCGACGGGCCGTCGTAGGCATCCGCCTCAAGGAACGCCTTGACGCACTGGGCCGGGTTGGCCAGAGAGACCCGGGCAACATAGATGTTCCCATAGGTCATGGAGATCATCGACAGGTCTTTTTTCGGCATCACCTTACCGCCGGCCGCGAACTGTGCAACCGCACCGATCGGAGTCGACTTGGACGCCTGACCGCCGGTATTGGAGTAGACCTCGGTATCGAGGACCAGCACGTTGACGTTCTCGCCGGAAGCGAGGACGTGATCAAGGCCACCGTAACCGATATCGTAGGCCCAACCGTCACCACCATGGATCCAGACCGATTTGACGACCAGGAAGTCGGCATCAACCAGCAACGGCTTGGCGGTTTCGTGGGTACAGGCGGCAAGGATCTTTTTCAGCTCAGCAACACGTCCACGCTGCGCTTCGATCTCTGCCTGAGAATCCTGGGCAGACGCGAGGATCGCCTTCTTCAGCTCGGCAGTCCCAACACAGGCGGCGCAGCCGCATTCAATGTTGCCGGTCAACAGTTCACAGGCATACTCGCTAGTCTTATCGACCGCCAGCCGGAAACCGAAACCGAACTCGGCGTTATCTTCAAACAGCGAGTTACTCCAGGTCGGACCACGGCCGTCCTTGCGGGTGCTCCACGGAGTGGTCGGCAGGTTGCCGCCACAGATCGACATGCAGCCGGTGGCGTTGGCGACCATCATCCGGTCACCGAACAGCTGCGAGCAGAGCTTGACGAACGGGGTCTCGCCGCAACCGACACAGGCACCGGAGAATTCAAACATCGGCGGCAGGAACTGGCTGCCTTTGACGGTGGCACGGTTGAACAGGCTTTCATCCGGATCGGGCAGGCCGAGGAAGAACTCGAAGTTCTCCGCTTCGGTCTTGCGCAGCGGCACCTGTTCGGCCATGTTGATCGCCTTGACGCCCTCTTCGGTCTTGCTCTTGGCCGGGCAGTTGTGGACACAGGCGCCGCAACCGGTGCAATCCTCAGGAGCGGTCTGCAGGGTGAACTTCTTGCCGGCCAGATCCTTGCCTTTGGCGGCGCAGGACTTGAAGGTTTTCGGAGCACCTTTCAGGTCGGACTCCTCATAGACCTTCATGCGGATCGCGGCATGCGGACAGACAAAGGAGCAGATGCCGCACTGGACACAGAGGTCCTCTTTCCAGACCGGGATATGAACAGCAATGTTCCGCTTCTCGACGCGCGCGGTGCTGGTCGGGAAGGTACCGTCGGCCGGCATCGCCGACAGCGGCAGCTTGTGACCGAGACCATCGATGATCGGGCCGAGGGTCTTCTGCACGGTTTCGCTGCAGCCAGCCCATTGACCAACCTGCATCGCGATGCTGCTGTCAGCAGCAGCAACGGCAACTTCCTCGATGTTCTCAAGGGCAATGTCAACCGCCTGCTTGTTCATGCTGACGACCTTCTCACCGGCTTTGCCGTAGGTCTTGACGATGGCGTCCTTGATTTCGGTAACGGCCGTCTCCAGCGGGATGATGTTGGAGATCTTGAAGAAGGCGGTCTGCATGATGACGTTGATGCGTGAACCGAGACCGATCTTCTCACCCAGATGCACACCATCGATGACGTAGAACTTGAGTCCCTTATCGATGATCTGCTGCTGGACCATCTTCGGCAGCTGCGCCCAGACATCATCCTTGCTGTAAGGTGAGTTGAGCAGGAAAGTCGCACCCTGCTTGGCATTTTTCAGCATGTCGTACTTCTCGAGGAAGGAGAAGTTGTGACAGGCGATAAAATCGGCTTCGTTGTCGGAGAGCAGATAGGTCGACTTGATGACCTTATCACCGAAACGCAGGTGCGAGGTGGTCATGCTGCCGGCCTTCTTCGAGTCATACACGAAGTAAGCCTGAACTTCGTTATCGGTGGTGTCACCAAGAATCTTGATCGAGTTCTTATTGGCGCCGACGGTGCCGTCGGATCCGAGGCCGTAGAACATCGCCGAGTAACCGCTGAAGGGAACCTTGTAGTGCTCGTCGAAGTCGAGGCTGGTGCCCATAACGTCATCTTTGAAACCGACGATGAAGTGGTTCTTCGGCTTGTCCTGCAGCATGTTGTCGAGGACTGCCTTACACATACCGGCGTTGAACTCGAAGGAACCGAGGCCGTAGCGACCGCCAACAACCGACGGGTAGCCGTCGAAGCTGGTCAGGCCGTCGGCCATGCCTTCGCCGATGGCGGTCCGGATCGACTGGTACATCGGCTCGCCGATGGAGCCCGGCTCCTTGGTCCGGTCGAGGACGGTGATCTTCTTGACGCTGGCAGGGACAGCCGTGATGAACTGCTCGATCGGGACCGGCAGGAACAGGCGGATTTTGACCAGACCGACCTTCTCGCCCTGGTCTGCCAGGTAGGTGATCAACTCTTCCATCGCTTCGCAACCGGAACCCTGCATCACGACAACACGCTCAGCCTTTGGGTGACCGACGTAATCAACCATGTTGTACTGGCGACCGGTCAGCTTGGCGAACTTGTCCATCTGGCCCTGAACGATACCCGGGACCTTGTCGTAGAAGGCGTTGACCGACTCACGACCGAGGAAGTAGACATCCGGGTTCTGGGCGGTACCGCGCAGGACTGGACGATCAGGCGACATGGAGCGGCTGCGGTGGGCAGCGATCAATTTATCGTCGATCATCGCCTTCATGTCGCTCATGGTCAGCTCTTCGACCTTCTGGATCTCATGGGAGGTACGGAAACCGTCGAAGTAGTGCAGGAAGGGGATGCGGGACTCGAGGGTCGCAGCCTGCGCGATCAGGGCGAAATCCATGACCTCCTGAACGTTGTTTGAACAGAGCATCGCCCAACCGGTCTGGCGGCAGGCCATGACGTCGGAGTGATCACCGAAGATCGACAGTGCCTGAGCGGCAATCGCACGCGCTGATACATGGAAGACGGTCGGGGATAACTCACCGGCAATCTTGTACATGTTCGGGATCATCAGCAGCAGACCCTGTGATGCCGTAAAGGTGGTGGTCAGTGAACCACCCTGCAGAGCACCGTGAACAGCACCGGCAGCGCCGCCTTCAGACTGCATTTCGACAACCTTGGGAATTGTTCCCCAGATGTTCTTCTCACCTGCAGCACTCTTGGCGTCAGAGATCTCACCCATGCCCGACGAAGGGGTAATGGGGTAGATCGCAATAACCTCGTTGGTCGCGTGCGCGACATGTGCGGCCGCAGAACAACCGTCGATACAAACCATTTTCCGAGACATGCAAACCTCCTTGAACAGTGAGAAATGGACGATTCTTCAACAACTTGAGAACCGTAGCTGTGTTTTGAACAAATTAGACAGTAAAGACAGTCCGACAAGGACTTTGCAGCCCTGAAGAACAGCTTGCTTACTTAATACACTGTTGGATAAAACCGATTATCGCTATAGCTCACGGCGGCCATCAACCGCCTGCTGGACCGTGCCGGAGTCGACATATTCCAGATCGCTCCCCATCGGGATGCCGTGAGCCAGCCGGGTCACCCGCAGCCCATTCTCCTTGCAGAGCCTGGCCAGGTACATTGCGGTCGCTTCGCCCTCGACGCTGAAATTGGTCGCCAGCAGCACCTCGGTAATCGGCTCATCGGTCAATCGTTCGAGCAACTGCGGAATTTTGAGGTCATCCGGGCCAACCCCGTCAAGCGGTGAAAGCGCGCCATGCAGAACGTGATAAAGTCCCCGGTAAGCATGACTGCGTTCGATGGCCAGCAGATCCTGAGGCTCCTGTACAATGCAGAGACGTTGCGTTTCACGGGCCGGGTCACGACAGATCTGACAGATTTCGGCTTCGGCAACATGAAAACAGCGCTGGCAGAAAACCACGTTGCGCTTCATCTCCAGCAGCGCCTCCGCCAGAGCGGCGACATCGGCCTGTGGCGCCCGCAGCAGATGGAACGCCAAACGTGCCGCGGTCTTGCCGCCAATCCCTGGTAGCTTGCTTAACTCCGCGACCAGACGGGCAAAAGACGGGAGTGAGCCTAGCATGGAATCCTCCCGAAATCCACATTTTTAAAATGGCGTTCTATTTTTTTAGCGTCCCTGAAAAAATAAAATTTCCCCAAAATGGTTTTTGGCATATTGGTCTGACCAACAAAAACCCTACCATGCCCCTGGCGCATATTTCAATCTTTTTATCGTATACCGTATGCCGGAAAAATCCACCGACCGAGATAAAAAAATCCCCACAGAACAGAAGTTTGCCCTGCGGGGACATTTATTTTATCGGACCAAACCTAGAAGAGACCGGGAATGTTCATGCCGCCGGTCGCCTTGCCCATTTCCTGCTTGATCATCTCCTGGCTCTGCTTGATCGCCTCGTTGACCGCGGCCAGCACCAGATCCTGCAGCATTTCGATATCTTCCGGGTCGACCACGTCCTTCTCGATTCTCAGCTCGAGCAGCTCCTGCTTGCCGTTGACCCGGGCGGTCACCATTCCGCCGCCAGCCGTTGCCTCGATCTCTTTGCCTTCCAGCTCCTGCTGGACCCGGGCAATCCGAGCCTGCATCTGCTGGGCCTGTTTCATGATGTTACCAAGTCCTTTTGACATTTTTAACTCTCCTTCAGTTTCACACCAATGAGTGGCCGGCGACTGCCGGTAGTTTCCGGTTATTCGACAAAGCCCTTATCGATCGGGCGAATCTCTTCGATAGCGCCGCCGAAGATCTCAACCGCCGACCTGATCATCGGATGCTGCTCGGCGCTCTCCTTCAATTTTTTCTGCCGATCGGTTTCCAATTTCTCCCGCTCTTCATGCAGCGAAGGTGGAGCACTCTGCTCATCCTCAACCCTGGTGACCTCTAGCTTGACCGGTGCAGCAAAATAATCATTTGCCAAATCTTCAATGGTCTGCTGCAGGTCACTGTCAGCCGCCAGATTATAGAACTTCTCCGGGAAACCGATTTTCAGTCGCGGCAGCTGCAGCAACAGAATCCGGCCGTGCTCAAGCACCGAGCCGATCGGCCGCCGCCGCCGGTTGACGAACTCGACCAGCCCCGCCCAGTCTTTTTCACTTGCAGCACCCGGCGGGACTTCAGACTTTTTTCCCTCAGGCTCCGGCTCAGGCGGTGGGAGCGGGGGCTCAGCGTCGGGACGCGGCGGTGCGGGTGTCACGGCGACCGGAGCGGCGACCGGAGCGGCGACCGGAGCGGCGACCGGAGCGGGTGCCGGCAGCGGCGCGCCGGCTAAGCGCCGCTCGAGCGCTTCGAGCTTGCGGACCAATGCGGCGACATCGGTTCCGGCCGGCAAACTGGCCAGCTTCACCAGCACCATTTCCATGGTCAGGCGCGGATAATTGGAGAGTGCGAGGTCGGCTTCAGTACGGATCAGCAGCGACAGCAGCCGCTGCAGATCGTCAAGGCTGGCCGGCTCGGCCAGCTCGCGCAGCTCCTGCAGCTCATTGCCGCTGTAGTCGAGCAGCTCGCCCGGCTGCGCGGCGACCTTGAGGATCACCAGGGCGCGGACCAGCTCGACCAGCTGCTGACAGAACTGGCGGAAGGAATGGCCATGTTCATCGACCTTCTGCACCAGCGCCAGCACCCGCTGAGCGTCCCGTTCGAGAATCGCCTCGATGCTGTCGAGCAGAATCCGCCGGCTGACCAGACCGAGCAGCCCCTGCAGGCTGTCATCGGCGACCTGCTCGCCACAGAAAGCGATCACCTGGTCGAGGGTCGACAGGGCGTCGCGCATGCTGCCGCCGCCGCTGCGGGCGATCATCGCCAGACCAACATCGGAGATCTGTACCCCTTCCTGATCGACGATGTAACGCAGCCGCTCCTGCAGCGGCAGCAGGCCGATCTTGCGGAAGTCGAACCGCTGACAGCGCGACAGGATAGTGATCGGGATCTTGTGCGGCTCGGTGGTGGCGAAGATGAACTTGGCGTGCTCGGGGGGCTCCTCGAGGGTCTTCAGCAGGGCGTTGAAGGCGTTGATCGAGAGCATGTGCACTTCATCGATGATGAACAGCTTGTAGCGTGACTGCGAGGGCAGATAGCGGATATTCTCGCGCAGCTCGCGGATATCGTCGACCCCGGTATTGGAGGCGCCGTCGATCTCGAAGACGTCGATTCCCTGGCTGGCAGTAATCTCGACACAGGAGGGGCAGACCCCACAGGGCTCGGTGGTCGGCCCTTCCTGGCAGTTGAGCGCCTTGGCGAAGATCCGCGCCGCCGAGGTTTTGCCGACCCCGCGGGCGCCGGTGAAGAGAAAGGCGTGATGCACCCGGTCGGCGGTGATGGCATTCTTCAGCGTCTGGCTGACATGTTCCTGCCCGACCAGATCTTCAAACCGCTGCGGTCGCCACTTTCGGGCCAACACCAGGTACGACATGAGGTTTCTCCGAATAGCTCAGTGCTGAAAAATCGGGCGGGCAAAAGAAAATTGCCGGCACAAGTGACAGCCAGGCACCCCCGCGGCACACGTCCAAAACCGTTACCGCTGCTCCCTTCCGGGCCTGACGGGGTTCACGGCAGTCCGTTGCGCGGGACCCGGCTGTCACTTCTACCGGCAACGTCGACCGGATTGTTGATCTTAATTGTACTACGTTTCCGGGCTGATCAAAAATGCCTAGATGCAAGGCGCCTGCAGCTTTACGAAATAAGGCGTACCGCTAGGTACGTCGTTGACGTGAAGCAAAGGCAACGCCGCAGATGGGCGTTTTTCATCAGCCACGTAGAATCTGGCGGAGAGGGGGGGATTCGAACCCCCGGTAGCTTTCACTACACCCGCTTTCCAGGCGAGCACCATCGGCCTCTCGGTCACCTCTCCGCAGGCTGAGCAAGATACACCAACAGGCAAGAGACTGTAAAGGGATTTTTCCGGGAGTGAAACAAGCCGTAAACAGGGGCTGAAAAGCGATAAAACGGGCCGGCTCAGCTATTCTTGCCGACCTCGTAAGAGCCGTTAACCCGATAGATGAAGGCGAGGATTTCGGCAACAGCCTGGAACAGTTCCGGCGGGATCTCTTCGCCGACCGGCACCTTGCCCAACACTTCCAGCAGGTCGGGATCCTGGACGATATCGACCCCGGCGGATTCGGCCGCGGCGATGATCTTCTGCGCCAATTTCCCCTGGCCGCTGGCCAGCACCTTGGGGGCCGAGCCCGGGTCATGATCATAATGCAGGGCGACTGCCTGCTCGATGCGCTTTTTCTTCGCCATCGGTCAGACCCGATCGTCCAGCACGCCGGACCGGCTCGGCAGCAGAAGTTCCAGCAGCTGGCGCGCCGGGCTCTGGGCATCGGCCGCGAAGCTGACCCCCTGGAGAGGCACCGCGGTCAGCATCTCTTGCAGGGTCGCGGCGTGCTCCTGCAGGTACTGCATCTTCGCTTTATCCTCGCAGGCCAGCCGCAGGTGCAAACCGGTCTTCTCATAGAGCATATCGACCCGCATCTCCCCCAGTCCCGACAAACGCAGCGACAGGGACAGTTGCAGCGGCGGCTCCGACTCTTCCCCGTCCGGCTTGCGCTGCTCCTCGACCAGCAAATACCCTTCTTCCAGTTCGGCAAACGGCAAGGGCAGAAACTGCAGATTTTCCTCCGCCAGCTTGGCCTTGCAGAGCTGAAACAGCTCCAGTCGCTGCAGCGGTTCCTCGACGGTCTTGCTCAGCTCCTTGCGAAGTTGGAGCAGGCTCAGCTTCAAGCTGGCCAGGGCCGCCTTCTGTTTTCCGGCGAGCAGTTCCGCCTCCAGATGGAATCCGAACAGCTGCGAGAGAAAACCGAGCTGCCCCCCTTCCGGCCGGAGCGCCTGCTGCTGAACCAGCTGGTTCAATTGCCCGGCGATCTGCTCCAGTCCCGGCAGGACGGGCAGCGCCACTTCAGCTCCCTGCGGCAACTGGCGGATTCGAGTCAGCAATCCTTCGAGCCGCCCAAGCAGGTCGGGTGCCAGAGCGTTTTTCTGCCCCTGCAACTCCTGGACATGAGCGACCAGCTTCTCCAGCCCGGCGACCAGCTCCCTGGCCGGCATCCCGGCCGCGTCCGTCAGGGTCCGCCCCTGCTGGGCTGAAACCGCCTGTTGCTCGACAGCGGCAGCCGGTGGGGCCGGACCCGGCTGGCGGGTCGGATTCTCTGCCGCCGGTCCTGATGGCTGACTTTTTGTCGGCGTCAGCTGAGTCAGCAGCCGTTCCAGTTCGGCAGTCAATTTCGGATCCAAATTCGGCAGTTGGCGAAGATGCCCGACAACCGTTTCGGCGACCTGCAGGGCCGGTCCGGTAACTGGTGCGGTCACCGCTGGCGGGGCTGGCTCGCGCGACAATCCGGCAGCGGTTGCGGCAGGAGCGGCGGTGGAAGGCTTTAGCTCCTGGCCGAGCTGAGCCAGAAGCTGCTCCAGCTGCCTGGCCTGTTGCGGCGGCAGATTCAACTGCTGGCGTAGCTCAGCCAACAAGCCGGGAAGCTCGCTGGTTGCTGCGGATGCCGGGCCGGGTTGCGGCAGCTGCTGCAGTTGCTGCTGCAGGTTCTCTAACAAGCGAGTCAGGCCGGGATCCGCCGGCGCAATTTGCGGCTGGGCCGGAACTGACGGACTGGCCGCCTGATAGGCCTGAGTCGACGCGGCCTGGCTGGTGGCCGGTGGCCGGCCGTCAGCGTCCTTAGGAGCGATCAGCTGCTGCAATTGGCCACCCAGCCTGGCGACCTCTTCATGAACTCCCGCGCTTGCGGTCCCTGCGGGTTGCAGCAGCTGCTGCAGCCGGCTGTAAACCTCCGCCATAGCTGCAGGCAGGGGGGCCTGTGGGGTCTGTGGCGCTTGTTGCTGCAGCTGGCCGACCAGTCCGGACCAGTCGTAGGACTTGGTCAGCAGCGGCAACAGCTGACTGAGGCGCCCGCCGAGCGGATCCTGCAGGACGCGGAATTCGAGCTTCGGGTGAGTTTGCAGCACCTGCAAGGTCAACTTCTGCCCGGTCTGCAGTTCCAGGTCGCTCTGCGCCCGGTAGTGTCGGTGGTTCATTTCCAGCAGCGCCCGATCAAGCCCGCCCTCGACCACCGTTGCCCGGACGATCTGCTCAAGGCGCAGATCGACCTGACGCTCTTCCGGCGTGGTCAGCTGAACATTGCCGGTCTGCACAACCGGGTTTGGCGTCGCGATTGGATTAACAAGAGTCATTGGGTTCTTATCGGTCTTTCGGCAGGTTCAGTTTAGCTTCGATCGACAGGCAGAATCAGCCGGCTTGCGCGGCGCGTCAAAATTCCGACTACATTAAACTATTCCTATAAAAAATCGCCGCAGTCCGTGCCTGGCCGACAACCAGAAAACTATATAACATTGATATTATTATGTTTTTTAAAATGGCACGAATATCGCTCATTCTTAACAAAAAATCTAAAGTTCTTCCCTGATTCTGTCGAGAAGTGGGGAAAGCCTTCTCTCCGGGCACCGGAACAACAAAGGATCTGAAATGAAAAATTCGACAGTGCTGTTACTGGCCGAAAAGAATTGCAGAGCAAAGCTGATTGATAAATTGGCAGCCACCGGGATCTTTAACCGGATTGTGCCGCTGAAAAGCCCTGCCGCCCTGTTCTCTCACCTGCAGAGCCAATCGGCCGATCTGATCTGCTGGGCGATGGACAATCGCCCGACCGGCTGGATCACCCAGCTGCACAGCATGGAGCAATGGCACGACCTGCCGCTGGTCGCTTTCGCCGATTGCAATGATCAGCGAGGCATGATCGACGGCTTCAGCCTGGGAGCCAGCGACTGCGTTACTTTTTCCATCAGACCCGATGAGCTGACCGCACGGCTGCAGGCCCAACTGAAACGCTGGAAGCGGATCCTCGAACTGCGTCAGAGCAAGCAGCAATTGCAGAAGATGGCTCTGACCGATGCGCTGACCGGCCTGGGCAATCGCGCAACCTTCGACATGAGCATCCAGCAGGCCTCGGCCCGCACGCAACGCTCCGGCACCCCCTATTCCCTGCTGTTGATCGACCTCGACCATTTCAAATGGTTCAACGACTGTTACGGACACCAGTCCGGTGACGAGGTCTTGCGCAAGGTTTCCGAAGTGATCGAAAATTGCGCCCGCGATGCCGACATCTGCTGCCGTTACGGTGGCGAGGAGTTTGCGGTGATCCTGCCCGATACCGAGGCGAAAAACGCCAAGATCCTTGCTGACCGAATCCACAAACAGCTGGCCCGAGTCTCCCGTAGCCTGCGCCAGTTCCGTCAGCCGATCACTGTCAGTATCGGCATCAGCAATGCCAGCCAGCAAGGAGCGACGCATCCAAACATGGTCATCGAAGAGGCCGACAGGGCGCTCTACCTGGCCAAGGACAACGGACGCAACCGCACCGAGATCTGGCGCGCGGCCACACCCCAGCGGCATGAGGATTATTCCTACCCTCAGATGCCGCAGCTGGCCTTCGGAACCTGAATCAAGTTCGCGCGATAACAGCCCAACAAAAAGCGCCTGCGATGATTATCGCAGGCGCTTTTCGTTACTGAAAAACCAGAGACGTTGAATCAATTTCAGGAGCCGAGCACCTGAACCTTCAGGCGCAGCTGCTTGCGCTGTTCAGCAAGACAAAAGGCGACGATCGCATCCTGATCTTCCTGCTCGATGTCGACAAAGCTCAGCGCCGCCTGCAGCCCGCTCTGCCCGCCAGTAAAGGTGCGAATCACCTCACCGACACACTCGACAACCCGTGCCTGTGGAACATCCAGAACGATCTCCAGGCCGACCCTGGTTCCTTCGACAAGTCTCTCATCGACCGGCAGGCGTAAGCCGCCACCGCTGATATTCAGAGGGGTGGTGACCGGTGCTGCCTCGGGCGCAGCAGCATCCAACACCCAGTAATTGACCGAGAGTTCGGCATCAACGCGAAAATAGGCGCGTTTCTGGGTGTGGATGACCGATTCAAGCAACCGGAGCTGAAGCTTGGCATCACTGAGAACCGCTTCAAAATTTGCGCGCAGCGTCTGCGTTGTGCCGGCGACGTCAAAGGTGACCTGACAGACATCTTGCTGATTGATTTGCTCCGGATGCAGTTGATCCGGCAGAAAGGTAATTTCGAAAAGTGGCGCTTCGGTGGTCTTGGCGACCCCGTCAAGTTGCAAAGTCCCGCCGTCATTCAACGGCAGGACAACTCTAACAACCCGATACTCTTTTAATTGATCAAGAACAGACATGGCAGATCCGGAAACAGGATCGATGACAATGGGGGCCGATACTGTCCGGCTCAGCCAACCCCGCGGACCGATTGCTGGGTGCGGGCTGGCTTTTTATGATAGCCGGAAAGCGCGACCCGTCCCTCTTTCAGCTGCGTCAGTTCGGCCGCAGTGACGGACATCATGCCACGGACTCTTGGCAAAAGCAAATTATTCATTTCTACAATCTGTTTCAATAGTTGCATGCGTTCCCGAAACAACGGATGGTTTTGACAACGCTCTGAATTGCGCGCGATATCGGCCATCAGTTCGCGGTCGTTCAAGCCCGCTTCTTCCTGCATGGCGTGCAGCCTGGCGGTATAGCTGCGCAGCTGCTCCGGGTCCCCTTTGCTGAGCAGCTGGTCTAGCTGCTGGGCATGCTCGAGAATCTGCCGGTACTGGTCGATCGACTGCTGAAAGCGTTCATCCATTTTGATTGCTCTTCAATAAGATGCGGCGATGCGCTGCTGAGCCGTATCAGCGACGCCGGCCGGCGGGGCAGCATTGCGTTGATTGATCTCGATCGCTCCGGCGAATGCTTCGCGCAGCTCGAGCAGGATGTTTTCCACCGGCTGCAGGCGCTGTGCGTCATTGCGGGCGTTAACAGCTGAGAGCTCCCTGACCATGAAATCGTACAGGCGACTGAGGTCAGCAGCAATTTCACCGCCAATCTCATGGTCGAGGGTGTTGGAGAACTCGGTGATAATCGCAACCGCCTTGCCGATCGCCGTAGCCTTTTCTCCCTGCCGACCGTCTACAATCGCCTGATTCGCCTGCCGCACGAAACGGATCGCGCCATCATACAGCATGATCAAGACCTGTTCCGGCGAAGCGGTCGTCACTTGATTGTTCTGGTACTGGTTCATATATGCATTCATCTATCTCATCTCCTGCTGCAAGGAACGTTGCTTAAAGCTTGGGTCGGACGATTGACCTAATTGCGATTGCCGATCGTCGGCATCGCGGCCATCTGCTGCAGCAGGAATGAACTCTGGGAGTTCAGGCTGCTGACGAGTTCTTCCATGGCGGAAAATTGTGCCTGCAGGGTCTTCTCGCGGGACACCATCCGCGTTTCCAGGTTTTCGATCTGCTGATCAATCCGCCGGACGTTCTTGTCGGTGCTCTCTTTACGCGTGGCCATAAAACCGTCCACGGAATCGGTAACATCATCCAGGTAACCGCTGAAGATCTGGCTGATCCCATCGACGCCATCTTCACCGACGAATAAACCGATCACGCCGTCAAAGTCTTCTGTCAGGGCGTCGGACAGCTTGCTGCTGTTGACCACCAGAGTCCCATCCCGCTGGGTTTCGAAGCCGAGTTCGGAGAGGCTGGTAAATGACCCGCTAACCCCCAGCTCGGTGGTCAGGAGATCCTGCAAGCGCCGCTTCACCGAGCGAAAAGAGGAATCGTTTCCCCAGTCGGCATCCGCCTGTGAAGCGATGTAATTCACAATCCCGTTGTAGGCCTTGGCAAAATCCTTGATTTTGGTTTCCGTGCTGTCGGGATCGCTGCTGAGCGTCAATGTCGTCGTCACGGCGGCATCCGCCTGCAGAACATCCAGGCTCACGCCCTGGATCGCCTCTTCAAAGCTGTTGGTGTCACTGTAGATATCGATGTCATCGATCTGGATGTGCGCCTGGTGAGCGAGCTGCTTGTTGACCATCGACGGGTTGGCGTAAGTGCCGCCGCTCAAACCTGAGGCGTCCAGGCTGAACGTGTCGTTGACGGTGTCACCGGTCAGAACCATGCGATAAGGGTTCGCGGTTCCGTCGTTGATTATCGTTGCGGTCACCCCGAGCTCTGCCCCATTAATTGCGCTAACAATCCCCTCCAGCGAGTTATTGCTGCCATCGATCGTGATGTCTGTCGGCGTCCCGCCGACGGTGACGGTGAGGGTTCCGGTCCCGAACTCCTGGGCAGTCTTGTCCGCCACACCGGCGCTGACGTCCTTTTGCAGCTGGGCCAGCTCGATAACCTCGATCTGGTAGCTGCCCATGCTGGCCGTGCTGCTGGTGGTCGCGGTGAAATACCCCTCGCTGGAGGCGGTTGCCTTGGGAGTGTTCAGTTCGTTGGCGGTGTCGATGGCCTCCGCTTTGGCCTGCAGACTCTCCAGCTTGCCGTTCAGCTCACTGAAGGCATTCAAACGACTTTTATAAAAGTTCTTGTCGTTTTCCAGGCGCTTGATCGGCTGTCGCTCGATTTCCATCAGGGCATCAATGATTGCCCCGGTATCCATCCCTGTCGCTAAACCGCCGAATGTGATCGCCATAACGTCCTCCGCCTCGTCCTGAACCGCCAGTCGTTGAACTGCTGACTAGCTTTGGGTGTCCACGATATTGCCGCGCAGATCTTCCAGCGCTGCCCTGAGCTCCAGCAGCTCTTCCGCCGGCACCTGGCGAATGACTTCATTCGTTTCGCGATCGACAATCTTGACGACCAGCTCGTCAGCGGTTTCGTCATTCTCAAACCGGACACTGTAAACTCCGTCTTCGGCCAGACCCTTGATCTGCTTCAACAGTTCTTCCGGCGGCACCTGGCTCTTTTCCGCCGCCTGCGGCTCCTGTGCGGCCTCTTCCTTTTTCTTGCGTGATTCGGTGACCTTGTCAGCGGCATTGGGTAACGCTGCCTGGGGACCGATTGCAAAACCAACTGATTCGACTTTCATTGCTCTTCTCCCCTTCTCGTCAAGCCGGCAACCTCATCAGTAATCAGAAGTTGCGGGGCCGGCCGGAGCCGGCCCCTTTGAGGCTTCTCTGAGGTTTTAACCCAGCAGCGAGAGCGCCAGTTGTGGCGTCTGGTTCGCTTGCGCCAGGATCGAGACACCAGCCTGCTGCAGGATGTTGTTCTTGGTCATTGCTGAGGTTTCCGCAGCGATGTCGGCATCGAGAATCCGCGAACGGGCTGCGGAGAGGTTTTCTGCGATGTTCGACAGGTTGGCAATGGTCGACTCGAAGCGATTCTGCACCGCACCCAAAGCACCGCGGGTCACGTCAACCGAGTTGATTGCGGTGTCGATGGCGCTGATCGCCGACTGAGCACCCGAAGAAGAGCCAACGGAAAGACTGTTGACCTTCAACCCGGCCTGGGTCGCAGTACCGATTTTGACCGAAATGGTCTGGTTCGCATCGGCGCCGATCTGGAAGGACATACCGGTTGCCGAGAAACCGCCAGCCAAAAGCACCTGACCGTTGAACTTGGTGTTGTTGGCGATCCGGTCGATCTCAGACTGCAGTTGAGAGAATTCAGCGTTCAGGGAGCTACGATCAGACGTCGTGTTGGTCCCGTTGGCTGACTGCACGGCCAGTTCCCGCATACGCTGCAGAATGTTGGTGGTTTCCTGCAGTGCGCCTTCCGCGGTTTGGGCCAGGGAGATCCCGTCATTAGCGTTCCGAACTGCCTGATTCAGACCACGGATCTGAGCGGTCATGCGGTCGGAAATCGCCAGGCCGGCGGCATCGTCCTTGGCACTGTTGATGCGCAGACCCGAAGAGAGGCGCTGCATCGATTTTGACAGTGCATTTTGTGATTTAGCGAGGTTGCGTTGAGCGTTCAGAGAGCCTACGTTGGTGTTAACTGTTAATGCCATGATTTTCCTCCATGAAGTGTGTGGTTGAGAGCATCCTTACTCTCAGCTTTGTTGGTTGACACCTCAGGAAAGCGATAAAAAAGACCCACCTCCTTTCTTCGCCGGTCTCCCGCGGTGTGCAAATCTCATCGACCTCAAGGGGGTAACTCTTTAGCCGAAAACTAAAAAAAATCTTATTTTAATCGTGCCATTCCTAACCGGTTGATTATTCAGAAATTCAAACAATTCCAGCCCCCTGGCTGACCGTTTCTCGCTCTTCTACGCCATCTCGCCAGCTCCTGCCGAAGCAAAACAATCAGGCTCAAAAATAACGCCGCGGCATGTTAAACGTCAGCCAACGGCAAACTTTGCAGTCTGACAACTTGAAAAAGACTTAAAATTGTTTGATGATGAACCGATAAGATGAAAATTAAAGAATTTCTCAAATTTCATGAAGAAGCAGTAACGCAACAGAACTCGAGGTGATTCAATGAAAACCCTGGTCATCAACATCGCCCTGCGTCCGGGCTCGCCGGTCAAAATGTTTCCCGTCGGTCTGGCCTATGTCATGACGGCGATGAAAAATGCCGGTTACGATTTCGACTACCTCGACCTGATCGCCCACACCCCGAGCGACGCCCAGATCGAGCAGGCGATCAGCCAAGAGGATTACGATGTCGTCTGCTTCGGCTGCATCGTCACCGGGTACGACAAGGTGAAAAAGCTTGCCGCGCAGATCCGTGAAACCCTGCCGCAGACCTGCATCATCGCCGGCAACACGGTCGCCTCCTCGATCCCCGAGATCCTGCTCAGTAATACGGACGTGGATATTGCGGTGATGGGGGAGGGGGATGTCACCATCGTCGAGCTGATGAACGCGCTGCGTGAGAAGCGCCCGCTAAGCAGTGTCGCCGGAATCTGCTACCGGGAGAGTGGCCAGTTCCGGCGCACCCCCGACCGGCCGACGATCAAGAACCTGGATGAGCTGCCGATCATCGACTATTCGCTGTTCGACACCGAAACCTACATCACCAATGCTTATGACGTGCAGATCGCCAGCGGCCAGACGCCTGAAGTCGTCGAACGCTCGATGTACGTGAATTCGGCCCGTGGCTGCATCGGCTCCTGCACCTTCTGCTACCACGCCTTCCAGAACAAGCGCTACCGGACCCGCTCGCCCCAGTCGATCCTCGGCGAAATCGCCTTTCTGATCGATAAATATCGCATCAACAAGGTGGCCCTCTCCGACGAGCTGACCTTCTTCAGCAAGAGACAGACCCTGGCTTTCGCCGAAGCGATCATCGCCTCCGGCCTGAAATTCACCTGGGGCTGCCAGTGCCGGGCCAACCTGTTCGACAGCGAGGAAGACCTGGAGATCATCGGCCGGATGAAGGAAGCCGGCTGCGTCTCAGCCTTCTATTCCCTGGAAACCGCCGATCCGACCATCCTCAAGGCGATGAACAAGAATATCAGCGTCGACCAGTTCAAGAAACAGACGCAGCTGTTCTACCAGGCGGGCATGCCGGTCAACACCAGCCTGGTCTTCGGCTATCCGCAGGAGACCCCGGAGAGTATCGCCCTGACCTTCGATGTCTGCATCGACGCCGGCATCTATCCGTCGATCGGCTTTTTGCTGCCGCAGCCAGGCTCGGGCATGTACGACTATGTGCTGGGAAAAGGGATGATCCCGGACGAAGAGGCCTACCTGATGACTATCGGCGACCGTCAGGACCTCTATCTGAATCTGACCCAGATGTCGACCGAGCAGCTCTACGCCGAGGTTTTCAAGGGGGCGAAGAAAGCCAACAAGGCGCTGGGCAGGGGCTTGCCGGAAGAGAACCTGATCAAGACCGGCGGCTACAAGAACAACCAATATTTCAAAGACGCCAGCTGACGGACCCCTTTGCGGGGATGGCCAAGCGGACCGACAGACGACCAACAAAATGGGCGAAACAAGCATGAAAGCATCCCGGGACGACCAGCAGATCATCACCCTGAACTATATGGATCAGTTTTCCTGCATCGGCGCGGCCTGCGAGACGCACTGCTGCCAGGGCTGGCAGGTCAACATCGATGAAAAGAACTTCAAGACGCTGCAGCAGGCGATGGCGAAAAATCCGGCCGACCGCGAGGCCTTCCGCAAGCGGGTCAAACGGACGAAGAAGAATGGGTCGCAGACCGCCGCCTATGCGCAAATCAACTTGAACAAGGCCGACCAGCTCTGCCCGTTCTTTACCGCCGAAGGGCTCTGCGAGGTCCACTGCCGCTTCGGCGAGGAGACGCTCTCCAGCACCTGCTTCAGCTACCCGCGCAAACTGAACCTGGTCCACGGTGACTACGAGCTGACCGGCGCCCTCTCCTGCCCGGAGATCGCCCGGCTCTGCCTGCTGCAGCCGGAGAGCACCGAGGTCAAAATTGCCGAGCGGCCGGACCTGAACCCGCAGCGCCTGGCCCTGCTGGCCAGGTGTGCCGCGAACGATCCCGCCCAGGCCCAGGTCACCGCGATCCGCCCGATCGCCCATGAGTTCCAGCAGCTTCGGGCCGTCCCGACGACCGCGCGGCTGTTCTTTTTCAGCTACTTCGCCAACCGCATCGGCGGCTTTTATTACGCCGGCTGCCCCCCTTTCCAGGAAAACCAGCTGCAGGCGGAGCTCGGCCAGGTTGC
>CALZHR010000026.1 GCA_945787335.1 uncultured Desulfuromonadales bacterium | reverse complement strand
CTTCGGCTTCGGCTTCGGCTTCGGCTTCGGCTTCGGCTTCGGCTTCGGCTTCGGCTTCGGCTTCGGCTTCGGCTTCGGCAGCCTCCTCTGGTGCAGCCCCAGAATCAACCTCCCGCTTCCGGCGCGGCGCGCGCAGGCCGGAGAGCAGAACCAGGACAACCGCCAGCACCAGCAATGTGGCACTGAGGTAGAGGATCGCCAGGGCGCCAAGCTGCTGATATTCAGCTGGGACTCCGGCAGTTGCCAGCAGGCGCGCCAGCTCGAACATGAACTCTTCAAACCACTTCATAAAATCCATAAAAGCCAAAACCCTTCACGTCGATCTTCATTTAGCAATAAAGCATTGTATTTGGTCGCAAACAAACAAAATCACTCGAACTCGGAGCGCAGCTCCAGTACACAGCGTCGCATCTTGAACGCGGCGCGCGCGGCGATCGCCTCTGGCCCGAGACTTAATACCAGAAAATAGTCCTCAGTGACAGGGGCGATCAGAGTTTTCCTCTCGCCGGTGCGGATCACCACCTCTTCCAGGGCGCCGCATTCTATCCGCTCCAGAGCGCTGCGCAGCAGGTTCAGGATGATCCCCTTGTGCGCACCGAGCACCTTGATATCGTATTCGCTGATCCGCGCCACCTGATCGACCGCCTCACCTTCCCAGTCGGTAATAATCGCCCCGAGGGCTCCGGGGATATCCTCCAGTAACCTGTTGAGAAATCTTTTAAATGGCATTATTCCCTCTTCAACTCAAAACATCATCCGGCAGCTCGGGCGGGTTCTGTGACTGGCTGCAGATCATTGATCCGCACGGAAACCAGCTTGGACACTCCCGGCTCCTGCATGGTGACCCCATACATGGTATCAACAATATTCATCGTCCGCTTGCTGTGGGTGATGATGATGAACTGCGACTGCGCGGTCATCTCGCGCACCATCTCGGCAAACCGGTCGATGTTCGCGTCATCGAGCGGTGCGTCGACCTCGTCGAGCACACAGAACGGGGTCGGCTTGATCAGAAACAACGAGAAGATCAGCGCCACAGCAGTCAACGCCTTCTCGCCGCCGGAGAGCAGGTTGACGTTCTGCAGCCGCTTGCCCGGCGGCTGCACGATGATCTCGATGCCGGTTTCGAGCAGATCGTTTTCATCCGTCAGCCGCAGCTCGGCCTGGCCGCCGCGGAACAAACGCGGGAAGACCTGCTTGAACTTCTCATTGACCTGTTCGAAGGTCTCTTTAAAGCGCCGCCGGGTGGTGCGATTGATCTGGCTGATCGCTTTCTGCAGGTCGTCCAACGACTGCTGCAGGTCGTCTCGCTGTCGGGTCAGGAAATCGTAGCGCTCTTCCTGCTCGCGGTACTCGTCGATCGCCATCAGGTTGACCTCGCCAAGCGACTCGATCCGCTCCTGCAGTCGTTTCAGCTGCTGCTGCTGGCGCACCAGTTCATCCTCGGTCGCCTCCGGAACCTGGTGTTCGAGCAGGTCGACCCTGTAGCGCTCCAGCACCCCCTGGCGAACGTGTTCGGCATCGACCTGTAACTCATGATGGCGCAGCTGCAGCCGGGCGACCTGCTTGCGCAGCTCCTCGGCCTCGGCGCGCACACCGCGCAACTGGTCGCGCTGTTCATCGAGCTGCTGACGTCCCTGCTCATAACGCTCCCGTACCGCCTGGCTGGCCTGCTGCTGTTCTTCACGTCGCGTAAAGAGCAGCTCAAGCTCTACCCGCAGCCGCTCATCGGCCTGCAGCAGCTGCTGTTCTTGATCGCCGCCGGACTGCTGGCGCTGCTGCAACTGGCTCTGCCGCTGCTGCAGCTCCTGCTGCTGCACAGTGAGGCGCGCCAGGGTATCATGCAGCCCTTTCCGCTGCTGCTGCAGAGCCGCCAGAGAAACCCGCTTTTCCGTTAACTCTTCACGTTCGCCATCAAGCAGGCCGCGCAGTTCCGCCAGTCTCTGCTGCAGCCCGGCCGTGGCATCTTCCAGCTGCTGCTGCCGCGCGACCGACTGCTGGCTGCCATCTGCCAACTGAAGCTTTTCCTGCTGCAGGGCAGAGCGGTTGTCATCGATCTGCTCGAGATCGAAGGCGAGCAGCTCCTGGCGCTCTGCCAGGCGGATCTGCTCCTGCTGCAGCCGCTGGCGATCCTTGTTCAGGTCGAGAGCCTGCAGCTCCAGGCGATGCCTCTCGGCGGCCGCGACAGTTAATTCTTCATCGACCTGCACCAGCTCTTCCTGCAGCCCGGCGAGTTGCTTCTGGTGCCGCAGCAGCTGCTGCTCCAGCCGGTCGACCTCGGCCGCCAGCTCCTCCAGTTGGCGCTTCTTTCGCAGCAGCCCCGAATCGGCGGCGGGCCGGCCGGAGGTCAGCTCGCCGCGCCAGTTCAGACAGCTCCCGGCTGCATCGACCAGCACCACCGACGGCGGCAGCGGTTGGGAGCGATAAGGCTCCAGCTCATCGACCAGGAAGACGCCGTCCAGCAGTTGAGCGACCTGCGCCTCGGCACCCGGCTTGGCGGTGACCAGTTCACTCAGCCGCCGACCGGCGGAAAAATTTGTTTGCCGGGGATGCCCGGCCGGCAACAGCAGGGTTGCCCTGACCTGTGCTTCTTCAAGCAGCAGCAGGGCCTGGTCGACTTCCTCAAGGCTCGCAACCGGCACTGCCTGCAGCTGCTCTGCCAGGGCCATTTCGACCGCGGTTTCGTGAGCCGGATCTTTCACCCGCAGCAGGTCGGCAGCGATCTGCCGCCAGGGCGTCTGCGGCGCCAGCAATACCCGCACCCCGTCGGCATAGCCTTCCCGGCTGCGCTCGAGATCGGCGAGAGATTCCTGCCGCGAACGGCTGCGCTCCAACTGCTGGCGCTCTTCACTCAACCACTCTTCCGCTGCAACCAGCTGAGCTTTGCGCTGCAACTGCCGCTCGTCCAGTAACCTTTTATCCTCGGCGACTTCCTGCTGCCGGTCATTCAGGCCCGTTAGCTGCTGATCCAGCTGCTGCAGTTGCCCGGTCAGCTCCTGCTCCTGCTCGGCGACACGCACCGCTTCATTTCTGACCTGCAGGCGCCGCTCGTCCTCGCTGGCGAGGCGCCGCTCGATCTCATCGCGACGATTGGCCAGCCGGCTGGCCTCGGCCAGCAGTTCCATCAACTCCCGGCGTCCGGCCTCGAGCTGCGCGGCCAGCTCCTGCTCCTGCGCCAGGGTTTGCCGCAGCCCCTCCTCCTGAGCCTCGAGGTCGTGCTGAACCGTCTCCAGCCTTCCGGCGAAAAAGCTCTCCTCCTCCTGCAGCTGCTCGGTCTCGCCTGCCAGGGCCTCCAGCCGTTCAACGACCTGGCGAAGCTCCTGACGAAACTCCTCTGCCTGCGTCTGAAGATTTTCCCGTTGCCTTTGCGAAAGGGTCAGCTCGCCCTCGACCCGCTGAATCTCTGCCGCCAGCTGATAGACCTGCTCCTGGGCGCGGCTCAGCTCCTCTTCGACCCCGGCCAGCAGCAGCTGGCGTTCCTCAAGCTGCAGCTCCCCTTCTTCGAGCCGGGCGTCGAATTTCGCCAGCGCCGCGGCCTGCTGCTGCTCCTGGCCGGCAACCAGTTCGATCTCGCGCCGCAGCTCCTGAAACTTGTTGCCGGTGATGCAGAGCTCGATCCGCTTGGCTTCGCCACGGTATTCGCGAAACTTCTCCGCCCGCTGGGCCTGACGCTTGAGGCTGCTGAGCTGCCGACGCACCTCAGAGATGATATCCCCGAGCCGCACCAGGTTCTGCCGGGTGGCGTCCATCTTGCGCAGCGCGGTTTTTTTCCGCGACTTGAATTTGGTGACCCCGGCGGCTTCCTCGATCAGCGAACGCCGTTCTTCCGGCTTAGCGCTGACCAGCATGCCGACCTTGCCCTGCTCGATGATCGAGTAAGCGCGGGCGCCGACGCCGGTATCCATGAACAGTTCAGTAATATCGAGCAGTCGGCAGGGGGTTTTGTTGAGCAGATATTCGCTCTCGCCGCTGCGGTAAAGACGGCGGGTGACCATGATCTCGGCATAATCCTGATACGCCGGCGGGCAGACCTTGGCGCTGTTGTCGAATACGATCGAAACCTCGGCCAGGCCGTAGGGTTTCCGGCTTTCGCTACCGCCGAAGATCACGTCTTCCATGGCCCGGCCACGCAGATGGCGGGCGTTCTGCTCCCCCATCGTCCAGCGGATCGCATCGACGATGTTACTTTTGCCGCAGCCGTTGGGTCCGACGACGCCGGTTATCCCCTGCTGAAAATCGAGGGAAACTTTGTCGACAAAGGACTTGAAACCGACGATGTCAAGACGCTTGATCTTCATCCTGCCGGGACTTGCTTTCCTGAAAAATCGATAATAAAAAAACCGCCTTGATCTGACGGCCTTACTCCAGCGCCGCCAGCCCACAAAACCGGGCGCGTCATGTTATCAAGGGGCCGTAAGCATGTAAAGAATAGATATCCCTGGCGGCAGCTTGTTGCTTGTCGTGCCGGTCAAGAGAGGCTATGATCAATTCTCAATATATTTCACAGGTTGTCAGATTGCGTCCCGTCTTTTGAACGATCGGCAGGCATGAACAAAGCACCCTTTCATAAGCGCCGGCCGCTGCTCTGCGGCTTTCTCGTCGTCCTGCTGGTCACGGTCGGCATGGCTGCCCTCTTCCTCAGTCAGCTCGACCTGGAGGATTACCTGCAGACGTTTGAGGAGAAGTTGAGCGAGGGGCTGCAGCAACCGGTGACCATCGGCCAGATCCACCTGACCTACGAAAAAGGCTTGGCGCTTGAGCTGCATAACCTGGTGATCGGCGAACCGGCCACCCCGCTGATGCGCGTTCCGCGGCTGGCCGCGACCTTGAAGCTGAAACCGCTGCTGGGTGGCCGGTTCATTCTCGACCAGGTCTTGATCGACAACCCCGGTCTGGAGCTCTGGCTCCCCTTCCAGAGTCGTCCGGAACGGGGCAGCTCACAGCGACTGCTCGACACCTTCGGTATCCGCATCCTGACCATGCGGAATGCCCGCCTGACAATCCATCACCGGCAACCCGAAGGCTCACGCCAGCTGCTGCAGCTGGACAACCTCTACAGTGTCCTGACCGGCTGGGAAACCGGCAAAACCGGCCGGCTGATCCTGACCGGACAGTATTTCCAGCAGCAGCACGCCAGCGACTTCACCCTCGACCTCAGCCTGCCGGCCGACACCGATCCGGCCAGCTGGCGCAGCGAGAACTTCCACTACCAGTTGACGCTGCAGAACCTCTCCACTGCCAGCTTACCGAGACCCGCCGGCGCCGAGATCCCGCAGCAGGTCGACCTGATCGCAACCCTCGACGGCGTTCCGGCCGACGGAGCGACGCTCAAGGCCAGACTGTTCAGCCAGAGCGACCAGGAAGAGCTGTTTAAGCTGGATGGAACCTGGCAATCGACCAGCGAGCAGGACAGCGTAACCGGCTTAAACGGCACCCTGTTGGGGTTGCCGATCGACGGGGAATTTCTCCTGGTCCGCCAGGAGGAGAAAAACTTTCTCGGTGGACGCCTCGGCGCCAAGAACATCGAACTGAGCGCGCAACTACTCAAACAGTGGCGGATTCCCGTAGCAGACAAACTGCAGAAGGGAAAGCTGGACAAGCTGGCGCTGGTCCTGGAGAAGAGCTGGCAGCCGGAAAAGGAAACCTCAGGCCTGCCGCGTATCGGCCTGGAAGTCAGCCTCTCCAAACTGGCATGGAGCAGCCCGGAATTTCGTCAGCTGCAGAATTTTTCCGTCGCGCTGAATCTCGAAAACAGTCGACTGCAAATCAAGAACGGCCTGGCAGCGGTCGGCAGCCATCCGGTCCAGTTCTCGGGGCAGATCGACGGACTGCTGCAGGGGCCGCGCGGCACGCTTCAGTTGCGGTTTGAACCGCGCCTCGACCTGCTGCAGAAGCAACTGACCCTGCCGGATGACTGGCGCCTGAGCGGGCCTGTTCCGGTCACCTTGCAGCTCTCCGGCGCCCTTGCCGAACCGAACCTTGTCCTGCTCGCCGATCTCGATACGGCCAGCCTGACGCTGGGCAGGCTGCTGGAGAAACGTCCGGATCAGCCGGCGCAGCTGCAGCTGCGCGGGCTGCTTGACAAGGACTATCTGCAGCTTGACCGCTTCCAGGTCAAGCTGGGTGATGTCGTCCTCAGCGGCGAGGGCAACGTCCCCCGCAAGCCGAACGGTGAAGAACTGCTGCTCGATATCGACCCCTTCGAACTGGCCGAACTCCACCCCTATTCTCCGCTGCTGAAGCAGCTGCAGCTGGTCGGCCAGATACATCCGTACCTGGAATACACCGCAGCCGACCGAACGCGTGGCACTCTGCAGCTGAACAACCTGGGGATGCATTTTTTCAACGTCGTCGGCGATCTGCGGCAGGCCAGCGGAGAAGTGCATTTCAACCGCGACGGGCTGTCCTTTGCCAACCTGGAGGCACAGCTGGGCGAGTCTCCGGTCCGCATAAACGGTCAACTGCAGTCCTGGCAAGAGCCTCAGCTTGAGGTCGGCATTCAGGGCAAACAGGTGCGCGCGGTCGACCTGATCTTCCCCAACCGCGAACTGACCTTTTACGACCTTGACGGAACCCTGAGAATCGACCGGCAGGGGATGTCCTTCGCGCCCGTCCATGTGCGCCTGGAAGAGGAAACCCAGGCCACCGTGACCGGCCGGCTGGAGAACTTCAAAGATCCCCAGGTGAGCCTGGATATCACGGCAGAAAAAGCCAACGTCCTCGAGGTGATCAGGGTTTTCAAGGGGCCACGCAAGAGACCGCGCAAAGATCCACAGCGCGAACTCAAGCCGCTGCTGATCAACGTCGCCGCCAAACAGGGGACGCTGGGAGGATTGAATTTCACTAACGCAACCGGAACCATCAAAGATCACCGCGGCGTCTTCACGATCTATCCGCTGAATTTTGAAAGCGACGAAGGCTACTGTGTCGCCCGGGTGGAATTCGACCGCAACCAGAAGCCCGGTCTGCTGAAGGTCTCCGGTCACGCCGAGAACATCAACGCCTCGGTGCTGCATCAGAACATCTTCAAAAAGCGCGGCCTGATCAGCGGGAAACTGCGCGGCGACTTCTACCTGGAAGGGCATACGGAAAAAGACCGCTTCTGGCACACGGCCGGCGGCGGCATCCACCTGCAGGTCAAAGACGGCACCCTGCGCAAGTTCCGTGGCCTTGCGCGGGTCTTTTCGCTGCTGAACATCTCACAGATCTTTGCCGGCAAGCTGCCCGACATGGACAAGGACGGCATGCCCTTCACCCTGCTGGAGGGGAGTATCCGGGTGGCCAACGGCCGGCTGCGCACCGAGGACCTGCACGTAGTCAGTGAGGCGATGAATATGTCGCTGGTGGGCGATCAGAGTCTGGTCGAGGACACCCTTAATCTGGATCTGGGCGTGATGCCGCTGCGCACCGTCGACAAGGTGGTCAGCAACATCCCGGTGGCCGGCTGGGTGCTGGCGGGCGACAAGAAAGCGCTGTTTACCGCGCACTTCAAAATCACCGGTCCGACCGAAGCGCCAAAAGTCACGGCGGTCCCGGTTGACTCGGTGTCAAGCACCGTCTTCGGCATTGTCAAACGGACCTTTGGTCTGCCGGGCAAACTGGTCAAGGATCTGGGCGGCCTGCTGCAGAAAGAGCCTGAAAAAAAGGTTGCCGAGCCGCCGGCAGTCGCTCCGGCGGAGCCTTAGCCGGGCAG
>CALZHR010000025.1 GCA_945787335.1 uncultured Desulfuromonadales bacterium | reverse complement strand
GTTCGATGTAGGCCAGGTAATCGTCATCACAGAAAAAAACGGTTTGCCGCCGGTTGCCTCTTTGGGTGACATGGTGGGGAATGCCTGGGACGATAACGCGAGCTATTCTGGCCATGGGTGAATTTAGCAGGGGGCTGAATTAAAGATAAATATACTGTCCCTGGAACTCCCAAGCAGTGGCCCACCGGTTATCCCGGAGACCTTGTCGACAAAATCAAAAACAGCCCCGGCGGTGGTTGCCGCCGGGGCTGTTTGCTGCCAATGAACTTCCCTCGGTTGCGATTATTTGGCCTCGACCGGATATTCTCCCCGCTGCCATCCACGCCAACCGCCCACCAGAGCGTTTGTATCCGCATAACCATTGTAGATCATTCCTTGCGCCAAACTGGCACTTGTCGCTTCACTCGGTCAAGCGCAATAGAGAACGATCTTTTTCTCCTTTGGATAGCTGGCACCCCAGCTGGCAAATTCGTTCGGATTCGCACGGATCGCACCCGGGATCTTAAACTCACTCGATCCCCAATCCTTGCCCGTGCGAACGTCAAGGACAATCAGATTGTCAGATCCCAGCAGACCTTTTAGCTCATCAGGGCTCATCATGCCGACATTCGCAGCAACCGCTGGGGTGACCGCAATGGCCAAAACTAAGACAAGTCGTAGAGTCAGTTTTCTCAACATAAAAGTCCTTTGGTTTGTTGGTTGCTGATGGGATTTCAACCCGGTTCCCGTCGCGACCAGAAAACTGCCATTAGCGCTGTTGGGATGAGTATCAGGACGAGAAAGCGCACAATATGGATCGCTTCCGAATCGCTTACTGTAAGGTATAGAATAGCAAAAAATAATGGAACATTTTGGGGGCGTTAGAACATTTTTGGAACGTTGTTGATATTTAAAGTTTCGTTCTCCACACTTTTTCTGAGTTACAGGGCTCTCTGCTGGAATTAATGCTGTCGCTCTAAGACTTCTATATTGGCATACGTAAGCGTAAAAAAGAAAAGCGGCCCGCAGATTGAATCCTGCGGGCCGCTTTTCGAATGATGTGGTACCGAAGGCCGGAATCGAACCGGCACGCCCGGAGGGCATCGGTTTTTGAGACCGACGTGTCTACCAATTCCACCACTTCGGCACGAGCCTGACGATTATATTTATCAGGGCCTGTTTGTCAAGTCTCTATGCGCAGGCGCAGAGTTTTGCGCAGTGCCTGCCAGGTGGTGCCCCGGGCGAGGGGCTGACCGTCGAGGGCGTTGATCGGCAGGATGTCGATCAGTGAGCTGGTTAAAAAGGCTTCTTGGGCGCCGAGCAGCTCGGTTTTGCTTAACGGGCGCTCCAGGGTGTGAATGCCCAGCTCGGTGGCTGCATCGATCACTTGCCGGCGCATCACGCCCGCCAGCACCAGCTTGCCGGTGGGGGGGGTGATCAGTTTATGCTCGATCAGGGCGAAAAGGTTGCTTGTCGCCCCTTCGAGAACCTGCCCCTGCGGGTTGATAAACAGTGCTTCGCGAGCACCTTTTTCTCGGGCGTAGTTGGCCGCATACAGGCAGTCGGCGTAATTGCCTCTTTTGAGCTGCGGCAGGTGGCTTAACGGATTGACCCTTTGATGCGGGGCGCTGACGCAGCTGGCGCCGGCTTCGCGCTGCGCGTCAGTGAGCTCTTCGCAGGGGCTGGCGGTGAGCAGGTACCAGCTTTTTTCCGCTGGTGGAAATTCCAGGCTGCTGTGACTGCCCCGACCCAGCGTCAGGCGAATGCGGCTGGTGGGTGAGCCGAGGCTGGCTGCGAGTTGCCGCAGGGAGGCCTCGATTTTTTGCCGGTCGCAGGGGAAATCCAGCAGTTTGGCGGAGAGCTCCAGACGATCGAGATGCTCATGCAGCAGCAGGATTTTCGTCCCGCGGGCCTTGAGCGTTTCAAACAGGCTGTCGCCGTACAGAAAAGCGCCATCCAGGATCGACAGTTGCGCATCCTCGCGGGGAATGAAGGTGCCATTGAGGCACACCAGCATGCTCATCCGTACGCCTCCTTCAGCAGTTTGCGCAGGGCTTCGCCCTTCGAAAGACATTCTGACCACTCTTTTTCCGGAATCGAGTCGGCGACGATGCCGGCGCCGGTCTGATAGTTTATCAGCTCCCCGAAGCGCTGAAAGCTGCGAATCAGAATGTTCAGATCCATGCTGCCGCAGGCGCTGATGTAGCCGGCGCTGCCGGTATAGCTGCCGCGGCCGGTCGGCTCCAGCTCATCGATAATCTCCATGCAGCGCTTCTTCGGCACCCCGGTAATGGTCCCGCCGGGGAAGGTCGCGCGGAGCAGATCGAAGGGGCCGCAGTCGTCTTTCAGGCTGCCGCGGACGTTGGAGACGATGTGGGTCACGTGCGAGTAGCGCTCCAGGACCATCAGCTCATCGACGACCACGCTGCCGGCGGTGGACACTTTCCCCAGGTCGTTGCGTTCAAGATCGAGCAACATGATGTGTTCGGCGCGTTCTTTGGGATGGCCGAGCAGCTCCTGGCCGAGCTTGTGATCCTCTGGTGGTGAGAACCCACGCGGCCGGGTGCCGGCGATCGGCCGGGTTTCCGCCAGCCTGCCGCGCAGCGAGACCAGCCGCTCCGGCGAGCTGGAGATGATCTCGAAGCCGGGAAAGCGCAGCAGGCAGGCGAAGGGTGAGGGGTTGATCGCCCGCAGCCGCCGATAGAGCTCGGTCGATTCGCCAGTCAGCTTTCCGTCGAAGCGACAGGAGAGATTCACTTGATAAATGTCGCCGGCGGCGATGTATTCTTTTCCACGTTCGACCATCGCTTCAAACTGCTGCTGGGTGAGGATCGGGCTGGGCAGCTCAAGAACCTGAAGCGGCTGTTGCGGCAGCGGTCTTTGCGAGGCGCGCAGCGGTGCTTCCAGCGCTTGCAGATCGACCGAAGGGTCGAGGGAAGCCAGGGTCAGTTGCTGCTGGCCGTGATCATAGACCGCGGTCAGGTCGACCCAGTAGAGGTCGAGGTCGGGAACCGGCAGGTCGCGAACCGCCTGCTGCGGCAGCTCTTCGATCTGCGCGGCTAAATCGTAAGCAAAATAGCCGAAAAAACCGCCCGGAAAAGGTGAGTCGGGAGATGACGGGCTGCGGCGTTGGTTGAGGATATCGCTCAGCACTCTGAAGGGATCGCCGGATAAAACCGTTTCAGCGTTACCTTCGATGCGCCGCAGTTGGCCCTGTCGCAACTGGTAGCGCTCCCGCCAGCGCAGCGGCAGAATGGAGAACCGCCCGGTCTTCGGCAGCGGGTTGAGTGACTCGAGCAGGCCCGGCCCCTGCGGGCAGAGGGCAAGGTAGGCTGCCAGCGGGTCGAAGTTCTCCAGGGGGAAGCTGTGAGAATTGATTGACATCGTCTCTGTCCCGGCGGAAACAAAAAGGGGTCAGCTGTTAACAGCTAACCCCTTGATTTGTTTGGTGGAGCTAAGCGGGATCGAACCGCTGACCTCTTGAATGCCATTCAAGCGCTCTCCCAGCTGAGCTATAGCCCCGTTCAGGTGGAGCGATTTATAACAAACTCGGCTTCGGGGTGTCAACAGGAAAAATGGCAGATTGTCCCGGCCGGCAATGGTGGCCCGGAGGCGGGCATTCATGACCCTCTTCCCCTCGTCAGGCATGGCGATTTTGCCCGCGGCGTGCTAGACTCCGGCACGCATTACAATCCTATTGAAACATTCATTTGATTTCGGAGTTTGACTTATGTCGGGGCGACAGGAACTCTTACGTTCGCTGCCTGCGGTTGATCGGGTCCTTCAGGAGAGCCCGTTGCGGCAGCTTCACGACTGCCTGCCACAGCAGCTGCTGACCGAATCGGTGCAACAGCAGATCGCCAGTCTGCGGCAGAAGCTGCTTGTCAACACCGCGACAGTCACAGCGGAAGATCTGGCTCCTCTGCGGGTCGCTGAGCAGGCGGCCGCAGCATGCCGTGCCTACCTGCAGCCCTCCTTGCGCAAGGTGATCAACGCCACCGGCACCCTGCTGCACACCAACCTTGGCCGCGCCCCCTTGGCCCCTGCCGCGCTGGAGGCGATCAACGCGGTCGCCGCCGGTTATTCGAACCTCGAGCTGGATCTGGCCAGCGGCCAGCGCGGCGAACGTTTCAGCCATGTCGAAGCCCTTTTAACGCAGCTGACCGGAGCCGAAGCGGCGCTGGTGGTCAACAACAACGCCGGCGCGGTGCTGCTGGCGCTGACCGCGCTGGGCAAGGGGCGCGAAGCGATCGTCTCACGCGGCGAGCTGGTCGAGATCGGCGGCGCCTTCCGCATTCCGGAGGTCATGGAGTCGGGCGGTGTCATCCTGTGCGAGGTTGGCAGCTCCAACCGCACCCACCTGAAAGACTATCAAGGAGCGATTTCCGAGCAGACCGCGATCGTGCTGAAAGTGCATACCAGCAATTATCGAATCGTCGGTTTCACCAAGGAGGTGCCGGCTGCCGAGCTGGTGCCGCTGGCGCGCGAGCACGACCTGGTGCTGATGGAGGATCTTGGCAGCGGCATGCTGCACGACCTGACCGGGTACGGCCTGCCGCAGGAGCCGACCGTGGCCGCAACCGTCGCCGCCGGGGTCGATGTGCTGACCTTCAGCGGCGACAAGCTGCTCGGCGGCCCCCAGGCCGGAATGATCGTCGGCCGCAGGGAGCTGATTCAAAAGATCAAGCGCCATCCCCTGGCCCGGGCGCTGAGGATCGACAAGCTCACCCTGGCCGCCCTTGAGGCCACTTTGCGCCTCTACCTGCACCCGCAGCAGGCGCTGGAGCAGATCCCGGTGCTGGGGATGTTCGCCGGCGACCAGTCGCAGCAGCAGGCCCGTTGTCAGCAATTGCTCGAACAACTGCAGCAGGCGCGGCTGCCGGTCGATTTAGCTCTGGTCGAAGATATCGCCCGGGTCGGCGGCGGGGCGATGCCGCTGGCCGAGCTGCCCGATTGGGCGGTGGAGATCGCTCCACGGAGTGGCTCGGTTGCCAACCTGACCGCGCGGCTGCGTGCGGCGACCCCGGCCGTGGTCGGTCGGGTGCAGAACGACCGGCTGTTGATCAACCTGCGGGCGGTGGCCGAGGCGGAACAGGATACCCTGCTGCAGGTGCTGGTCAGTGTCTGTCGGGACGCTTGCTGAGATGGCCAAAGGACATTACATCATCGGCACCGCCGGGCACGTCGATCATGGCAAAACTGCGCTGATCCGTGCCCTGACCGGCACCGAAACCGATCGCCTGCAGCAGGAGCAGGAACGCGGAATTTCCATCGAGCTCGGCTTTGCACCGCTCGATCTGGGCAACGGCGAGGTCGCCGGGGTGGTTGATGTCCCCGGTCACGAAAAGTTCATCCCGCAGATGCTCAGCGGCATCGCCGGCATCGACCTGGTGCTGCTGGTGGTCGATGCCAACGAAGGGGTGATGCCGCAGACCCGCGAGCACCTGCAGATCATGCAGCTGCTGCAGCTCTCGCGCGGTATTCTGGTGCTCTCCAAGTCCGACCTGGTCGAGCCGGACTGGCTCGATATCGTCGAGGAAGAGGTCCGCGAGCAGGTCGCCGGCAGCTTCCTGGAGAATGCACCCTGCTGCCGGGTGTCAGCCCTGACCGGGGCAGGACTCGACGGTTTGATGGAGACGATCCGCCAGCAGCTGCAGCAGGTTCCGCCGCGTGATGCCAGCGGTGCCGTGCGCCTGCCGGTCGACCGCTGCTTCAGCATCAGCGGCTTCGGCACAGTGATCACCGGGACTCTGAACAGTGGCGCCGTGCAGCCGGGCGAGACCCTCGAAGTGCTGCCGGCGGCCGTGCTGGCGCGGGTGCGTGATGTGCAGGTGCATGGCGTTTCGGTTGCGCAAGCAGTCGCCGGACAGCGGGTGGCGCTGAATCTCTCTGGCCTCGATCGCGACCAGGTGCCACGTGGCTCGGTGGTCGGCACGGCCGGACTTTTTCGGGCCAGCGAGCGGATCGATGCCCGCCTGCAGCTGCTGGCTGATGCGCCGCGGCCGGTGAAATTCCGCGATCCGGTCCATTTTCACCTGGGCACCGCGCGCGGCGTGGCCCGGGTGGTCCTGCTCGACCGCGACGAGCTGTCACCGGGGGAGGAGGCGCTGGTCCAGCTGGTCATCGACCAGCCGCTGCTCGCCCACCGCGGCGATCGTTTCATCATCCGTTCCTATTCGCCGATGCATACCATCGGCGGCGGCACGGTGATCGACGCCGAACCGCGAAAGCACCGCCGGTTCAGGGCCGATGTCCTCAAGCGGCTCGACGATCTGGCCTCGGGAGATCTCGGCTTCTGGTTACAGAAACTGGATGAGATGGAGCTGGCGCGGCTGCGCGACCTGGAAAAGCAGACCGGCACCAGCCGGCAGCAGCTGCAGCAGGGGCTGGAGCAGCTGCAGGCCGCCGGACAGGTCGAGCTGCTCGCGGAGCAGTGGGTCCTCAGCGAGCGGGTGCGCAGCTGGCTGTTACAGCTGCCGCAACAGGTTCGCGATTATCAGCAGCGGCACCCGCTGCGGCACGGCATACCGCGGGCGACCCTGCAGGCGCAGCTGAGCGCTCAACTGGCGCCCAAGGGGTTCGAGGTCCTGCTCGAGCGGGCGCTTGGTTCCGGAGAACTTGAGCAGCGGGGCGACCTGCTGGCCACGGTCGACTGGCAGCCGCAACCGACTGCGGAGCAGCTGCGGATCATCGAGCGATTGGCGCAGCACTTCCATTCTGCAGGGTTCGGCGTGAAAAACTGTAACGAAACCCTCAAGCAGCTGGATCTGGAGGGGCTTGACGCCGAGCTCTACTTTTCCTACCTGGTCGAGGAAAAAACATTAAAAAAATTAAATCAGGAGAGTTATTTGCATATGAAAAGCTACCAGCGCGCCGAACAGCTGCTGGTTGAGCTGTTTGCCGAGCAACCGACCCTGACCCTGGCGCAGTTCCGAGATCGCCTCGGCAGCGGCCGTAAGCTGACCCAGGCGCTGCTGGAGTTCTTTGACAGTTGTAAATACACACGCCGGACCGGTGAGGAACGGGTCGCCTGGCAGCTGCCGGGTTGAGACGCAGTGTGGGGATTTCGCCGACCTGTTCAGTTTATTGGCTTGATATAATGAACAAAAATAAAGAAGGAGAAGCTGATGACGGCTAAACTGCCCCGTCTGACCGCGCTGTCCCGCAGCTCCGGTTGAGCGGCAAAAATTGGTCCCGCGACCCTGGCTCAGGTGCTGAGTCAGCTCCCACAGGTGGATTGCCCGCAGCTCTTGTCGCAGCAGATCCCCTTTGCCGATGCCGCTATCTATCGCCTGGACGAGAAACAGGCGCTGGTGCAGTCGGTCGACTTTTTCACCCCGGTGGTGGATGATCCCTACAAGTACGGCCAGATCGCTGCGGCTAATTCGCTCTCCGATATTTTTGCTGTCGGCGCCAGACCGCTAACCGCCCTGAACCTGGTCGCTTTTCCGCTCTGCCAGCTCGGCCCGGAAGTTCTGCAGCAGATTCTTGCCGGCGGTGCGGAACGCGTTGCCGCTGCCGGAGCGGTAATTGCCGGCGGCCATTCGATCGAAGATGACGAACCGAAATACGGCCTCTCGGTCACCGGGATCGTCGACCCGCGGCAGATGGTCACCACCTGCGGCTGCCAGGCGGGGGACAAACTGCTGCTGACCAAGCCGCTCGGAACCGGAATCCTGGCCACCGCCCTGAAAGGTGAGGTGCTCAGCGAAGAGGAGATCAGCGTGGCGATCGAGGGGATGCTGGCCCTCAATCAGGCGGCGGCCGAGGTGATGTTGCAGGTCGGAGTCAACGCCTGCACCGACATTACCGGATTCGGGCTGGTCGGGCACGCTCTTGAGCTGGCCGAGGCCAGCCAGGTCGGTCTGCGGATTGCTGTCGCGGCTCTCCCGGCTTATCCGCAGGCGCTGGAGATGGCCGCAATCGGTCTGCTGCCCGAAGGGCTGCACCGCAATCGTGATTACTATTTTACCCGGGTCGATGGCCAGGCGGCGTGTGATCGAGTGCAACTGGATCTGCTCTGCGATCCGCAGACATCCGGTGGTCTGCTGCTGGCTGTCTCGCCAGAGCGTGCTGACCGTCTCTGCCAGCAATTGGCAGAGCGGGGTGTCGCGGCTTATCCGGTCGGCGAAGTGATCGCTGAGCAGATCGGTCGACTACAACTGGTGGCCAGGTAATGTTCGGCTTTGGTCTCTGGGAGCTGCTGCTTCTGACCCTGCTGGTCGGGCTGATTTTTGGATTTCGGCGCTTGCCGTACATGGCGAGAAACGCCGGTCGTTTTTACGCGCTACTGCAGAAGCTCAAGCTCGAATTCCGCAACTTGTTGCGTATTTTTTAATTTATTTGCTCTGTTATTAAAGCAAGGAGACGTAAGCTCATGGGTTGAGACCTGTATGTCCGCGAAGCTCAGTCTGCTGCATAAGTTTTCCCTGATCTGCCTGCTGATGCTGATCCTGCTCGGGATTGCGCTCAACCTGTCGATCCATCACCTGATGGAGCAAAATCTCATCACCCACGCCAAAGAGATGACCACAGCCGTCGTTCGCGGCGAAGCCCTCAAAGAACTCAATCCCATCGAACTGCGCACTCCGTTGAACGGGGACGCCTATGAAAAATTTTCCGCAAAAATTGACCGCCTGAACTTGGGGGACAATATCGTGCGTCTCAAGATCTGGTCGCCGGAATTCAAGATCATCTGGGCGGACATGCCGGAAATGGTCGGGCGCAGTTATCCGGATAACCACGGTGTTGACGAAGCTCTCTCGCACGGCGGCGAGGTGGTCGAGATGACCTGGAAGGGGCACGAACGCAACGAGAGCGAACACGAGCTGGAGACCGTTAACCATAAAATGCGGCTCCTCGAACTCTACGTGCCGATCACCTATCCGGGCAGTCGGAAGATCGACTTCATTTTTGAAGTTTATCGCAACATGGACCCCCTCTACGTTGAGTTCGTACGCCAGCAGCGCGTGGTCTGGTGCATCATTTTCAGTTCTTTTGCGCTGCTGTTCATCGCCCTGTTCAGCCTGGTCTACCGAGCGACCCGCAAGATCGAGCGGCAGCGGATCGGCATCCTGGAGTCGGAGGCCCGTTATCGCAACCTGATCGGTTCGGCGCAGGACGGAATTCTGGCCCTGAATCGGCAGGGGCGGATCGTGCTCTGCAATCTCGCCGCTCAGAGAATGTTCGGTTTTCTGGCAGAAGAGATGATCGCTAAAGCGCTGACCGACCTGGTTCCCGAAGCCAACCGGGACGCGACAACGACGGCTCTGGAGAAATTGTTTTCCCAGGGGGGGAGCCGCGCGGGTGATGTGCTCAACTGGCATGGCCTGCGACAGTCTGGCGAACAATTCCCCCTTGCCCTGACGTTCGCCGTCTCCGGCGAAAACGGCACACAGATTATCACCGCCATCCTGCGGGATGAGACCGAACGCCAACTGATGCAGGCCAAGGCGCTCGAGGCGGAGAAACTCTCCAGTATTTCGGTGATCGCCAGCAGTATCGGCCATGAAATCAACAACGCGATCAGCGGCCTCTACGGTTACGGGCAAATGCTGCACGGTCGTTCCGGTGATCCGGTTTTTGTCGCTAAATGTGCCACAACCATGATCAGCCAGGCAGAACGGCTGCGGTTGCACGCCAATAACCTGTTGACCATCGGCAAGCCGCAGGTGCCGCGTTTCGGTCTGATATCTCTGAATGAACTGATCGAACAGGTCACCGACCTGCTGGAGACCAGCGGTATTTTCAAACGGTTGCAGCTGGAAACCGATTTGAGCGCCGAACTACCTAATATTACGGGTGACCCTCACCAGTTGGAACAGTTGATTCGCAACCTGCAGATCAATGCGGTTCATGCTATGGACGGCAAAGGCACCCTGACTCTGCGCAGCGCCCGGGATGCTGACGGGCGGGTCTGTTTCGAGGTTGAAGATACTGGAACCGGGATTCCTGATGAGCAATTGAAGAAGGTTTTCGAACCGTTTTTCACTACCAAGGAAGAGGGCCAGGGAACCGGGCTCGGGCTGTATATCGTCCACCAGATCGTCGAACAGCATGGCGGTGAACTTATCGTCAGCAGCCAGGTTGGCAGCGGTACCCGGTTCCGGATAATTTTCCCGATCAGTTTCAACAAGATATCCAGGTTGGCGGTTTGATTGTGATGCAGGCTCTTCTGCCTGCCGATAACTGTTTTGTGATGTTTATCGTTTTCAGGAGGTCGGCCGTGAATGATCCGCGCGATCGGAGGGAAATCCGTCGCGACTGGAGCTGAGACGTTTATGCAAAATGATCCTGCTGCGCAACAAAGGCACCCCAAGGGGCATGGCTACTACCTCTGGACCCTGGGACTAATCTGGACCCTGGCGATCGCCCTGATCCTGGGCTGGAATCTGGTCAGTGCCAGGACACAGATTCTGGACCTCGTCCGGGTGCAGGCGCGGACCGCCTATGACAAGGATGTGCTCTATCGCTTCTGGAATTCGACGCATAAATTCGTCTACGTGCCGGTCTCCGAGGAGACCCCGCCCAATCCCTACCTGAAGGTCCCCGAACGGGATATCACGACACCGGATGGTTTGCCGCTGACGATGATGAACCCGGCCTACATGACCCGCCAGGCGAATGAACTCGGGATCAAGCGGATCGGCATTTACGGTCACCTGACCAGCCTCAACCCGCTGCGGCCGGGCAATGCTCCCGATCCCTGGGAGAAAAAAGCCCTCGAACGGTTCGAAACCGGAACCCAGGAAATCAGCTCGGTGGAGATGCTTTCCGGAAAACAGGTGTTGCGGCTGATGCGCCCGCTGCTGGTGGAACAGGAGTGTATCGAATGTCACGCTCAGCAGGGCTATCAGGTCGGAGAAATTCGCGGCGGGATCAGCGTCTCCATCGATATGGCGCCGAGCATGGCGCTATTGGCCGGCACCCGGCTGCAGCTGATAATCGGCTACCTGCTGCTCTGGCTGACCGGAATGGCCGGGCTGGTGGCCCGGGCCCGTTTGTTGGTCAAGCGCGATCGCGAACGGCAGCGGCAGGAAGCGAACCTGCAGCAACTGAATGCGGAGTTGGAGGAACGGGTGGCTGAAAGAACTCTGGAACTGGAAGAGAGTAATCGGCTGCTGGAGGAGGATATCCGTCAGCGGATCGCCGCCGAAGAGGAGCAGGAAAAGCTCACCGAACAGCTGCGCCAGGCGCAGAAGATGGAGCTCATCGGCACCCTGGCCGGTGGCATTGCGCATGATTTCAACAATCTTCTGACGCCGATTCTCGGCTACGCCGAGTTGGCGCTACATCGTCCGGAGGTCAGTGAGCCGCTGCAGAAGGACCTGCACAAGATCAACAGCGCCGCCGAGCGGGCCAAAGGGCTGGTGCGCCAGATTCTCGCCTTCAGCCGGCCCAGCGACCACGCCCGCGTGCCGGTCGGTTTTCAACAGATCATCGCCGAGGTCCTTGATCTGGTTCGCCCGACTTTTCCGAAAAACATCCGCATCGAATCAGAGCTGCCGAGCGAACAGCTGCTGATCAGCGCCGACCCTGATCAGCTGCATCAGGTGGTGATGAATCTTTGTACCAACGCCTGGCAGGCGATGCAGGGCGCAGACGGGGTGCTGCGGGTTGCCCTGGCGCCCCAATCCTCCGCCGCAGGCGACAAACTACCGACAGGCGCAGCGGCGGGCGAGTATCTTTGTCTGCAGGTCTGTGACAGCGGCTGCGGTATGGATGAGGCCACTCTGGAGCGGCTGTTCGAACCCTTCTTTTCCACCAAGAAACCGGGCGAAGGGACCGGCCTGGGACTGGCGGTCGTTCACGGGATTATTCACAGCCATGGCGGATTTATCGAAGTCGACAGCACCCCGGGAGAGGGGAGCTGCTTCAAAGTCTACCTGCCGAGGATTGAGACTGCGGCAGCGGGCCGCGAGGAGAAGTCTGCGGTACGGGCGAATGGTGAGCAGATTCTACTGGTGGATGACGAGGAGGAGATCGTTGAGGTCTTAAGCGCCGGGCTGACCGCCAACGGCTTCCGGGTCGCCGGGTTCAGCGATAGCCGAGAGGCGCTCAAGGCGTTTCGCAGCCAGCCGCGGAAATTCCGGTTGTTGCTCACCGACCGGCTGATGCCGGAGCTGACAGGCCAGCAGTTGGCCGACGCGCTGCGGGCTATCCGTCCTGAGCTGCCGGTGCTGTTCATGAGCGGCTATGATGCCGAGTGCTGCGGAGTTGCAGAGCTGGCCTGTGACCGGGAGCTCTGTCTGAATAAGCCGTTGACCGCCAGCGAGGTGGCGCGCAACATCGCGCTGCTGCTGGCCAGCTGAAAAGGCTCAGTAGCCCAGCTTGACGAAGGGCGATTTGGCCGAGGCCGCGAGCGCCTCGCCCAGGGTTCTGATGCCGTGGGCTTCGAGCAGCGGAATCAATTTGACCAGCACTTCCCCGGTGACGATGGCATCTCCCAGGGCCGTATGGCGGCCGACGATGGTGACATTGAAGCGTTTCGCCAAACCTTCCAGAGCGTGCGATTCCTGATTCGGATGCAGGATCGACGACAGCAGCAGGGTGTCGAGCACCGGGTTGTCGAAGTTGACGTCGGCAACCTCCTCCTTCAATTGCAGAAAACGCATATCGAACGCCGCATTGTGCGCCACCAGCACAGAATTCTCGGCAAACTCATGGAACACCGGCAGCACCTGGTCGATGGTCGGCTGCCCGGGGAGCAGCTCCGGCTGAATGCCGTGGATTTCCACCGAAGACTGCGGCACATGGCGTTTCGGGTCGACCAGCTGATCGATGGTTTCGTGGTAGAGCAGCTGGCCGTTCACGCAACGGATCGCGCCGATCTGGATGATCTCGTCCCCGTCTGAAGGGTTCAGGCCGGTGGTTTCGGTATCGAACACCACATAGGTCAGCTTGCTCAGCGGCATCTCGCTCAGCTCCCGCCAGTCGCTGCGGTTGAAGAGGTCGAATTCGTAGGAAACCGGGCGGTGCTCCAGGGTCACCTGCAGCGCCGCCGGGATTTCTGTGTCGACCGTCGGGAAGACCAGCAGGATGCCGCTGCAGACCTGGTCGAGGAAGCAGAGGCTTTTAAATGAACCGCTCATCTGTTCGATAACGTCATGGAAGTTCAGCAGCTTGCCCTGGCCGTCGGTGATCAGCGGGGTTTTCTGCCATTCCTCGAGCAGGTTCAGGTCGACTTCATCATCTGGCCAGTTAATCGCCAGCTCCACCTCCCCCTGATCGTTGCGGGTCAGAGTGATAAGGATCTCCAGGGTGTTTTCCCGCCCTTTGAGCAGCCCGGCCAGGTGCGAAATCGCCTGCACCATCAAGTAGCTGTCGAGCTGCAGCCAGAGCCCTTCGCTGGCGTGGGTGTTCACGGTGATGCCGTAGCGGTCGAAGATGTTCTTGCTGATGACCTCCAGCAGGTTCCTGGCCAGCACATCCTCGGTCTTACTGACATCGTGCAGGTGCTTGGCGTAGTTGGTCCGCGCCTGATCGATCTTCTCCTGCAGGGTCTTCGAGGCGTGATCTATGGTTTTTCGGTAGCCGTGCAGCTTCTCGTAGTCGAGCTGCGGCTGACAAAGGATGGTGGTGATCGAGGTGCGGATCTTCTCCAGGGTCCCCTGCAGATCATCGGTCAGCGACTGGATCAGCTGGTCCCGCCGGGTGTCGGCCTCCATCTGCCGGGTCATGTCCTGCAGGGTCAGAACGTAGCCGGAGATGCGTTTCTGTTGCTCCTGTTTGATGAACACCGGCGCCATGTTGACGCGCAGACAGAGCCCGTTGCGCAGGGTCATCATGAAGCTGCTGATCGGTTTCGGCTGCCCCGATTCGAAGTTTTTGTACAGCAGCTCAAGGGCGTGGACAATCGGGTCACGGTCAAGGATGCCGAAGACCGAGCGGCCGAGCCCGAGAATGCCGTGGCGTTCGCTCTCTTTTAGGTTGATCAAATGCTCGGGGTTGAACAGCTGCTGCGCCTGCTGGTTGTAGAGCAGCACCTGACCGTCGGTGTTACAGACCAGGACCCCGTGCGGCAACTCCGACATCAGCGCCGCCAGCCGGGTGCGTTCTTCGCCAAGTTTGGCCTGCGCGGCGCCGATCTGTTCGTCGACGTCTCTCTGGAGCTTGGCAAAGGCCTCGGCCGACTCGTTGATGATCTTCGCCAGCAGGTGGATCTCCTTGGCTCCTCGCTTGATTTCGATTCGGTGGTCCGGATTCGCTGTCGAGATCAGCCGCACGCTCTCACCAAGTTTGAGGATCGGGATAATGTAGTAATGAAAAAGCCGGCTGATCAGAAAGCCGATGGTGGCGCAGAGCACCAGGGCGCCGAGCAGCTCGAAGGGGAGAAGTTTCTCAAAGAGCTTCGCCAAGGACGCCTGTTCGCCCGGATCGAGACTGAGCCAGGAGCCGGCGAAGCTGGCAAAGATGACACTGAAAACGATCAGGTTGATGACGCCAAGAAAAATCCAGTATTTGATTCGTGGCTTCAGCCCTTCGACATCCATTGGCAGCGGTTCCTCGGTCTGAACTGCAGACCGACAAAGCTCAGACGTTGTCAGCCCGCATGCAGGTAAAGGTAAGATTAATCTCAGAAGATAATTTTAATATTTTGCCACAGAAATGTTGGGAAACATAGTGGCCAGTCGAAAAAAGAACCGCGCCGTTTAAAAAAAACGGCGCGGTTTAAAAACTCAGGCGGTCAGGCGGGTCAATGCTTCGAGATATTTCTCGCCGGTCTTGCGGACGATCTCTTCCGGCAGCTTCGGCGGCGGCGCCTGCTTGTTCCAGTCGAGGGTCTCCAGGTAGTCGCGCAGGAACTGTTTGTCGAAGCTCGGTTGCGTACTCCCCGGCTGGTATTGATCGGCCGGCCAGAAGCGGGAGGAGTCGGGGGTCAGGGCTTCGTCGATCCAGATCAGCGCGCCGTCCATCCGGCCGAATTCGAACTTGGTGTCGGCGATGATGATCCCCTTGGTCGCTGCCAGCTCGCGGGCGCGCTCGTAGATGGCGATGCTGATGTCGCTGACCTGCTGGGCGGTTTCAATGCCGCAGAGTTCTGCGGCCTGGTCGAAGGTGATGTTTTCGTCATGCTCGCCCAGTTCCGCTTTGGTTGAAGGGGTGAACAGGGTCTTCGGCAGCTTGTCACTCTGGCGCAGGCCGGCCGGCAGCTGGATGCCGCAGACCGAACCCAGCTGCTGGTATTCTTTCCAGCCGCTGCCGGACAGGTAGCCACGCACGATGCATTCGATCGGCAGCGGTTCGGCTTTCTTGGTCAGCATGCTGCGCCCTTCGAGCTGGTCGCGGTACTGGTGGGTGATGGCCGGGAAGTCATCAACCTCGGTGGCGATCAGATGGTGGGGGATCAGGTCGGACATCTGCTCGAACCAGAACTTGGAAATCTCTGTCAGCACGTAACCTTTCTGCGGAATCCCCTCGTCCATGATCACATCAAAGGCGGAGATCCGGTCACTGGTGACGATCAGCAGATGCTCCCCCAGATCGTAGATATCGCGGACCTTGCCGCGGTTGACCAGCTTCAGTTCAGGGCAGTTGGTTTGCGTGATAATCGGTGTCATCGGATAATTCTTTCTCTTCTTTCTCTAGTTAAAGGTACTCGCCAGCTCGGGAATCATGATCTCCAGCTGGGCTTGCTCCTGCAGTTCCTGGAGCTTGGTACGGATGGTCTCGTCCTTTTTGCTGGTCAGCAGCTGATCGCGCAGGGCAGCACGACCGGTCTCGTCGAGGCTGGAGAAATCGGCCGGCTTGTTCTCTTTAAGGCTGAAGACGATTGCCTTGCCGGAGAGGTTGTAGACTTTGCTGCCGATCGGCGCCTCTTCGGTCAGACCGAACGCTTCGCCGGCCAGTTCTTCCGAGCTGCCGATGCGCGGTACGAAGTTGCCGAAACCGCTGCTGAATTCACCGGTCTCTTCAACGGTCAGGTTCAATTCGGCGGCCGCCTTGCGCAGGCTCTTCTGCTCATGCGCCGCGCTCAGCAGCTGGTTTGCGGTTTCATTCGCCAGGTTGCCGGCCTGTTGAACCCGGTAGGCCTGCTCGACGCTGACGCGGACCTCGCCAAGCTCCGGCAGACGGCTCTCCTTGCGCTCTTTCAAGGTGAAGAGGAAGATCCCCTGGGTGGTCTGGACCGGGCGGCCCAGTTCGCCATCTTTCAGGCTGAATGCGGCAGCGCTGATCGCTTCGACCTTGCCGATGCCGTCGATGGCGTCGTCGCGACCGAAAAAGCCGGTCTCTTTGATGCCCAGATCGTTGCCCTTGGCAGCGGCTTCAAGGTCGCCCGCCTTGCGATTGATATTATAGGCATCCATCGCCTTTTCATAGGCCAGGCGGCGGGCCTTATCGACCGCGAGGCCGGCCTTGACCTCCTCGATGGCGTCGACCAGCGGTTTGACGCCCGCCTCGGTGTATTCGTCAACGCGGATGATGTGATAGCCAAAAGGGGATTCGACTACTTCGCTGAGCTGACCCGGGCGCAGGGCGAAGGCGGCGTTTTCGAAGCTGCTGACCATCACACCGCGGCCGAAGCGACCCAGGTCGCCACCGTTTTCCGCGGTGCCGCTGTCATCGGAGTTGGCCTTGGCCAGGGTGGCGAAATCGGCTCCCTCATTGAGCTGTTTAAGCAGGTCGCCGGCAAATTCGCGGCGCTGGGCTCTGGTCTCCTCGTCGGCATCCTCAGGGACCTGAATCAGGATATGCGCGGCCTTGACCTCTTCCTTGATTTCGAACAGGTCGAGATTGCGCCGGTAGTAGCGCTCCAGTTCCTCTTCGCCGAAGTTGACGACCTCTTTCTCGTAGCGGGCCGGATCGAACTGTAAATAACGCAGCGAGACTTTGGCCGGCAGCCGGAAATCCTCTTGGTTTTCTGTAAAGAAGGCTTCGAGTTCGGCTTCGTCGACCTTGACCCGGGCCTCGAACAGCGGCGGGGCGAGCTGCACGAAGTTCAGATTGATCTTGTCGTTCTCTTTATGAAAGGCCTCTTCAAGCTCGGCGTCGCTGATCTCGATCCCCTGCTGCAGTTGCTCGCGCACCTTGTCGCTGAGCAGCTGGCGCCGCTGAGCGGCTTCGAACTGCTCCGGGGTCATCCGCTGGTAGTTGAGGACCTGCAGATAGCGCTCGCGGCTGAACACGCCGTTCTCTTTAAAGGCGTCGAACTGGGCAATGGCGTCGACCAGCTCTTTCTTGCTGATCTCGATGCTGCGGCGGTTGGCTTCCTGGACCAGCAGTGCTTCGTTGACCAGCTGCTCCAGTGCCTGTTTCGGCAGATTGAGCTGTTTTTCCAGCTCAGGATTGAAGTTGTTCTGGTAGATGCTCTGGTAGAGGTTGTAGAGGTTGCTGTAGACCTGCTGGAATGCCGTATAGCTGATCTCCATGTCGTTGACCCGGGCGGCGATATCGCCGCGGGTCGCGTTACTGGTCCGATCGCCGGGGGCGGAAAGCATGCTGTAGCCGATGATGAAGCTGAGGATGATCAGACCAAACGCGAATTTGATCAGGATCGACTTCTGCTTGTTTCTGACAAAGTCGAGCATTGCAGGAAAACTCCTTGGTTTTTGATGAGAAATGCAAAAGAAACAGGGACGCATGTTAGCCAGCAATCCGCCGGAATGCAATCATTTTTTCCTTTATAAGCCCTTGCTTAATGCAGGTCGGTTTGCTAGAGTGTGCCAGTTTTACGCAGGTCTGCGTTCTCTCCATTTTTAGCCGTCCGAGCACGGCACAGGATGTTTTCATGGTCAATATTTTCAATGCCATCTGGGGGCTGTTTTCCAACGATCTGGCGATCGACCTGGGAACTGCCAATACACTTGTCTATATGAAGGGGAAGGGGATCGTCGTCAGTGAACCTTCCGTGGTTGCAGTCAAAACCGGTGCCGCCGGCCAGCGCAAGGTGCTGGCGGTCGGCAGGGACGCCAAGGAGATGCTTGGCCGGACCCCGGGGAGCATCGTCGCTATCCGGCCGATGAAAGACGGTGTCATCGCCGATTTCGACTATACCGAGGAGATGCTCCGTTACTTCATCCGCAAGGTCCACAACCGGAAAAATCTTGTGCGGCCGCGGATCGTGATCTGCGTTCCGTCCGGGATTACCCAGGTGGAAAAGCGCGCCGTGCGCGAGTCGGCAGAATCGGCCGGTGCCCGCGAAGTCTATCTGATCGAAGAGCCGATGGCGGCGGCGATCGGTGCCGGGCTGCCGATTACCGAAGCCTCGGGGAACATGATCGTCGATATCGGCGGCGGCACGACGGAGGTTGCGGTGATCTCCCTGGCCGGAATCGTTTACTCGCAGAGCGTCCGGGTCGGCGGTGACAAGCTCGACGAAGCGATCGTGCAGTACATGAAGCGTAAATATAATCTGCTGATCGGCGAGCGGACCGCGGAATCGGTAAAAATCGCCATCGGCAACGTTTACGCCGCTGATGACGATGTCAACACCATGGAGGTCAAGGGGCGCGACCTGGTCAGCGGGATTCCCAAGACCCTGGAGATCAACTCGTCGGAAATCCGCGAAGCGATGTCGGAACCGGTCAATACCATTGTTGAAGCGGTGCGCATCGCCCTGGAGCGGACGCCGCCCGAGCTGGCCGCCGATATTGTCGACAAGGGGATCGTCCTGGCCGGCGGTGGCGCTTACCTGAAGAACCTGGACATTCTGTTGCGTGAAGAGACCGGGCTGCCGGTGGTGGCTGCAGAAGACCCGCTCTCCTGTGTCGTGCTCGGCTCGGGCGCGGTGCTCGATCAGCTCGATCTGCTCAAGCAGGTTGCGGTTGCTTCCTGAGCCTGCCCCGTTTTCGCCGGTTTAGATCTCTAGAAGGGGAGGATCCTCAGATCCTCCCTCTTTTCGTTTCGCTGTTTCCCTGTCAGTGTGCCGCGCGGCATGCTGCTGAGGTTGGGCATGCGTGATTTATTCAGACGCTACCGTTACTTGTTCTTAACGATTGCCCTGCTGCTGTCCACTCTGCTGCTCTATTCCTACAACCTGCGGCAACGCGGCGCGACCACCTTTTTCGAGCGCTCGGTGCTGACCCTGACCGCCCCTTTTCAGGCCAGCTTTGACGGCGCCTTCGACAGCGTGACCGGTTTCTGGGATAATTATCTCTGGCTGATCGAGACGCGCCAGCGCAATCAGCAGCTGGAGGCGCAGAACCGGCAACTGAAAGCGCAGCTGCAGCAGGTTGCGGAGGTGCGCCTGCAGAACCAGCGCCTGCGCGAGCTGCTCGCCTTTGTCGATGATGTCGATCGTCCGGCGCTGCCGGCCCAGGTGATCGGCGAGGACGCCAGCAACTGGGCACAGACCATCGTCATCGATAAGGGGACCCGCGCCGGTCTGCGTGACGGTTTGCCGGTGGTGGCGGCCGAAGGGGTGGTCGGACGGATCATCAAGACCGCGCCGAACAGCTCGCGCGTGCTGTTGATCACCGACGCGTCCTCCGCGGTTGCCGCGCTGGTGCAGCGCACCCGGACCCGCGGTGTCGCGCGCGGCCGCGGTCGCGAGCTGACCCTCGACTACGCGCTGCGGACCGCTGATATCAAGATCGACGACCTGCTGGTGACCTCCGGGATGGGCGGGGTTTTCCCCAAGGGCCTGATTCTTGGCCGGATCGCCGAGGTAAAGCGCGACGAGTTCGGTCTGTTTCAGCTGGTCGACGTGCTGCCGGCGGCGGATTTCTCCCACCTCGAAGAAGTCATGGTCTTGCTTGGAGAGGACCGATGAGAGGTTTTTTTCTCTATCTTTTCTTCGGATTCTTTTTCGTCCTGCTGCAAAGCAGCGTCTTTCCTGTGCTGCTCCCCCCTGGCTTGCGCCCCAACCTGCTGCTGATCGTGATACTGTACCTCGGCCTGAGTGAGAACTTTCCCCGCGCCGTGCTTGTCACCCTGCTGCTCGGCGGAATTCAGGACAGCTTCAGCGGCACCAGCCTCGGCCTGTATGTCTCTGTCGATCTGGCGATTCTGCTATTGGTGCGGCTTCTGTCAGAGCATCTCAATGCCGAGAGCCCCGCTTTGCTGCTCTTGCTGATCGCCGCCGGAACCCTGGTGCAGAATCTGCTGGTCGGTTTCTGCCTGACGGTGTTTGCCGATGCCGGCCCGGTCATGCCGATCCTGCTCCCCGCTCTGCCGCAACAGCTTATCGCCAACCTGCTGGCGGCCTCTTTCCTGCTGTATTTCCTACTGCGCCTGCAACCCCTATTCGGCACCCGCTCCGGGCTGGCCGGGCTGGTCTATCAGAGTAAACGTCATGGGTCTTGACGCCAAGTGGACCGAACTGCCGCACGTGCAGCGCCGCTTCGTCCTCTTCTCCATCGCGGTGGGGCTGGTGTTTCTGCTGTTGACGCTGCGGCTCTGGTACCTGCAGGTGATCCGCTACGAAGATTACCTCGAACGCTCGATTCGCAACCGCACCCGGATTCTGGCTCTGGAAGCTCCGCGCGGCCCGGTTTACGACCGCGATGGGAATCTGCTGGTCGATAACCGGCCCTCGTTCCGGATCTCGGTGATGCGGCAGGATGTCGTCGATCGTGACGCACTGTTGCAGCGGCTTGCACAATTGCTCGATGTGGAGCTGGCGGTGCTCGAGGAACGTTGGCGAGAGGGGCGACGCTTTCCCATTTACCGGCCGGTGCCGCTGGCCACCGATGTCAGCCGCGACATCATGGAGCGGGTTCAGGAGCACAGCATCGAGCTACCCGGCGTGCTGACCGAGGTGCGCCCGGTGCGGGATTATCTTGAGCAGGGATCGGCTGCGCACCTGATCGGCTACCTGGGCGAAATCACCGAAGATGAATTGAACAGCGATCGTTTCAGTCATTATCAGCCGGGAGATTACGTCGGCAAAACCGCCCTGGAGCGAACCTTTGAGGATTTCCTGAAGGGTGAAAAGGGGCAGCGGCTGGTCGAGGTCGATGTCAAAGGCAAGCTGCTGCGTCAACTGCAGGTCGAACAGGCTCTGCCGGGAAATAAGGTTTACCTGACCCTGTCGCGTGAACTGCAGCGGGCTGCCGATGCTGCCTTCGGCGATCAGTCTGGCGCTGCCGTGGCCCTTGATGTTCAGACCGGAGAGGTGTTGGCGCTGGTCAGTCGGCCGACCTTCAACCCCGCCCTGTTCGCGCGCGGGATCGCTGGCGATGAATGGCTCGCCCTGCTCAAGGACAAGCGCCACCCACTGCAGAACAAAGTGATCGCCGGGCAGTACCCCCCGGCCTCGACGTTTAAAATGATTGTCGCGCTGGCCGCGTTACGCGAGGGTCTGATCACGCCGAAACGGGTCGTCGACTGCTATGGTGATTTCGAACTGGGCGGGGCGCGGTTCCGCTGTTGGAAGAAGGTCGGGCACGGGACCACCGATCTGAAAAAGGCGTTGCGCGAGAGCTGCGATGTCTGGTTCTACCAGGTCGGCCTGGAGCTCGGCATCGACAAGCTCTCTGTGGCCGCCAAGGAGTTCGGTCTCGGCGCCAAGGTCGGCTATCCGCTGCCCGGGGAGAAGTCCGGCGTGATCCCCACCCAGGAGTGGAAGCGGGCCCGCTACAACAAGCCCTGGTATGCCGGTGAAACGGTTATCGCGTCGATCGGTCAGGGCTTCGTCCTCTCCACGCCACTCCAGCTCGGGGTGATGACCGCGGCGCTGGCGAATGGCGGCAAAGTGCTCGAGCCGCAGCTGATTCGGAAAATAGAGGACTGGCAGGGCCGGCTTCTGGAACAGCCGCAACCGCAGCTGATCCGCCAGGTAAACTATCCACCGGAAGCCTGGAAGGCGGTCCACGATGGGATGGTGGCCGTGGTCAACGAGCCGCGCGGAACCGGGCGGGTGGCGCAACTGGAAGGGGTCTTGGTGGCCGGAAAGACCGGGACCTCACAGGTGGTGCGACGCAAATCGGACGAAGAGGAGGAGCAGGAGAAGAATGGCGAGGTGCCTTACCGGCTGCGCCCGCATGCCCTGTTCGTCGCCTTCGCTCCGGCCGATAAACCGCAAATCGCCGTGGCCGTGGTTGTCGAACACGGCGAGGTCGGCGGCAGTGCCGCCGGACCGATCGCCAAATCGATCATCGAACGTTATTTGCAACTGCAGACCGCGCCAAAGCTATCGGCGCAGGGAGGCTGAGGGATGTTCGATCGACGCCTGATTCTGAACTTCGACTGGGTGCTGCTGCTGTTGGTCTGCGTGATTGCCGGAATCGGTATCTCCAACCTGGTCAGCGCGACGGCCAGCTGGCATCTGGGCGGCACCCCGATCTACATGAAGCAGCTGCTCTGGCTCTGTGGCGGGCTCTTGCTGGCGTTGCTGGTCTGCTGTTTCGATTACCGTCACCTCGAACATTTTGCCATCCACGGCTATATCATCAGTATCGGCCTGCTGCTGTTTGTGCTCTTGCTGGGCAAGACCTCGATGGGCGCAACCCGCTGGATCAATCTCGGCTTTTTTAACCTGCAGCCGAGCGAGGTGATCAAGATCATCATGATCCTGATGCTGGCCCGGTTCTTCGGCCGCACCGCGCATCCGCTCGGCTTCGGGTTCGCCGAGCTCTGGCAGCCGGCGCTGCTGCTTTTGCTGCCGGTGGCGTTGATTCTGAAACAGCCCGACCTGGGCACTGCATTGATGGTGGTTTTCATTGCCGGCTCGATGCTGCTGTTTGCCGGTTTGCAGCGCATGACCATGCTTGGTCTGGTGCTGCTGGGGGGGCTTGCGGCGGTCGGCGGCTGGTTCGGGCTGCACGATTATCAGAAGCAGCGCATCCGCACCTTCCTCGACCCCGAAGCCGACCCCCTGGGCAGCGGCTACCACATTATCCAGTCGAAAATCGCGGTTGGCAGTGGCGGCTTTTTCGGTAAGGGTTTCCTGCAGGGCACCCAGTCGCAGCTCTCCTTCCTGCCCGAGCGGCACACCGACTTCGCCTTTTCGGTGTTCGCCGAAGAGTGGGGCTTCACCGGCTGTGGCCTGCTGCTGTTCTGTTATATGTTTCTGATCATCTGGGGGATCTATATCGCCCGGCATTCCGCCGACCGCTTCGGCATGTTCCTCGCCATCGGCGTCACCGCGATGATCTTCTGGCACATCGTCGTCAACCTGGGGATGGTGATCGGCCTGCTGCCGGTGGTCGGGGTGCCCTTGCCGCTGTTTTCCTACGGCGGCACCAGTATGGTCACGACGATGCTCGGGGTGGGACTGCTGATGAGCGTCAGCATGCGGCGGTTTATGTTCTGAGCGGATTTCAGTTGCTAGGTGTCAGCCAGAAATCGTTGTTTTCCAGCGGATCGTAAAAGCGCACGAAACCCCACTTTTCGATGGGCTGCTGCCGTTCGTGGGGATCTCCCTCGCGGTAGAGCCGGTCGACAGTGAGAAAGACGCCGAAGGCCGGCCCGTGCTTGTGCAGCGCCTGCAGCGAGTAGGCCGAGCAGGTCGGGTACATCGGGCAGCGCGGCCCGTCGACCGGGGAGATGTGCTTCTGAAACAGCCGGACGGCCTGCTGGAGGGCGCCGGGGTCGTTCGCGTCCGGCGCAGCCTGTGATTTTTTCGGCACCTCCCAGGGACCCCAGTCAGCGCCGCGGCTGGTCGCGGGCCAGATGGCGCTCAGCAGGAGAACTGTCATCAGCAACCGCATCATTCCTCCTGTTTGCCCTTCGGCGCGTCTTTCTTCAGCTCTTCCAGGTAGGCCAGCCGTTCGCGGATGGTTTTTTCGTAGCCGCGTTCGGTCGGTTGGTAGAACCTGCGCCCGGCCAGCTGGTCGGGCAGGTGGGTCTGGTCGGCAACCCCTCCTGTGAATTCATGCGCGTATTTGTAGCCTTTGCCGTAGCCCTGCTCCTTCATCAGCTTGGTTGGCGCGTTGCGGATATGCTTGGGCACCGGCAGGGCACCTGACTTGCGCACTTCGGCCTGGGCCTGGTTGATGCCGACATAGCTGGCGTTGCTCTTCGGTGCCGTGGCCAGGTAGGTGACTCCCTGCGCCAGGTTGATGCGCGCTTCGGGCAGGCCGACGAAGTGGACCGCCTGCTGCACTGCCAGGGCGATCTGCAGGGCGCGCGGGTCGGCGTTGCCGACGTCTTCCGAAGCGAAGATCACCATCCGCCGGACGATGAACAGCGGATCTTCCCCGGCTTCCAGCATCCGCGCCAGCCAGTAGAGCGCCGCATCGGGGTCGCTGCCGCGCAGGCTCTTGATGAAGGCGGAGATAACGTTGTAGTGCTCCTCGGCCCCCTTGTCATAGAGCAGCGCCTTCTTCTGCAGCGCCTCCTGGGCGATGGCGAGGTCGATATGCCCCTCGGGGGCTGCCGAGGCCGCAACTTCGAGCGCGCCGAGGGCGATGCGGGCGTCACCGTCGGCCTGTTCGGCGAGAAACTCCGCGGCATCCGCCGGCATTTCCAGATTCTGCCCGCCGAGGCCGCGCGGATCGCTCAATGCACGCTGCAGCAGAATCAGCAGGTCTGCGGCAGAGAGCGTTTCCAGGACAAAGACCCGTGAGCGCGACAAGAGCGCCGAGTTGACTTCGAAGCTGGGGTTCTCGGTGGTGGCGCCGATCAGGGTGATCTCGCCCTTTTCCACCGCCGGCAGAAAGGCGTCCTGCTGGGCCTTGTTGAAGCGGTGGATTTCATCGACGAAGAGCAGGGTCTTGCGCCCCTGGTAGGCGCGCTGTTCGCGGGCCTCGGCAAGGATCTCGCGGACCTCCTTGATGCTGCCGAGCACCGCCGAGAAGAAGACGAAGCGGCTTTCGGTGCTGTTGGCGATCACCTGGGCGAGGGTGGTTTTGCCGGTGCCGGGCGGGCCCCAGAAGATCACCGAGGCGAGCTGGTCGTTCTCGATCAGCCGGCGCAGCAGCTTGCCGTCACCCAGAAGATGCTGCTGGCCGACCACCTCGGCCAGCGCGCGCGGGCGCATCCGTTCGGCCAGTGGTGTGTTGCCGCGATTCTGCGCCGATTGTTCGAAGAGATCCATCTGCTTGTCCGTTGCGGAAAAGTGAAGGCATAATCTAGCACGCGCAGACCCGCAGAACAACTCCCTAAGTCGTTGAATGCGATAGACTTTGGCGGCGGCATGTGGTATCTGTCTGGGGTTTATGACTGGCTGGATTTTGCCGGCATCACAAGCGGCCGGACTGCAGTTGAATTCAATCCGAAACAGGGTGGACAGGTGCTGAAAAAAATCGGCGTTATCGCCAAAAAGAATCATCCGGATGTCGAGCAGATCGCCCTTGATATCTGCGCGCGCTTGCAGAAAGACCAGATCGAGGTTTTGCTCGAAGACAGCCTGGCTGAGCAGGTCGGCCAGGTCAACGGCTTCGCTGAAGAGGAGATCCCGGAGCTGGTCGACCTGATCATCGTGCTTGGCGGTGACGGCACGCTGATTTCCGTGGCGCGGCTGGTTGGCCATCGGAACGTGCCGATCCTCGGGATCAACCTCGGCCGGCTCGGTTTTCTGACCGAGGTGACCGAGACTGAGCTGCCGGAGATGCTCGCACGACTGGTTGCCGGCGATTTCCAGATCTCCGACCGGATGATGCTCGATGCGCGGATTCACCGCAACGGCAAGGTTGTCGGTCAGTACACCGTGCTCAATGATGTGGTCATCAACAAAGGGGCGCTGGCGCGGATCATCGACATGGCGACCAGCGTCGACGGGCGCCACCTCTCGACCTACAAGGCGGACGGCTTGATCATTGCGACCCCGACCGGCTCAACCGGTTACAACCTGGCCGCCGGCGGGCCGATCATCTTCCCTGAGATCAACAGCCTGGTGATCTCGCCGATCTGCCCGCACATGCTGACCAACCGGCCGATCGTGGTCTGGAGCAAGTCGGTCATCGAGATCGAGGTGAAGTTCGAGGATGACGTGGTCTTTTTCACCGCCGACGGGCAGGTCGGCCGTAAGCTGCTGCCCGGGGATGTGGTCGAAGTGCGGCGCTCCGAGGCGCGCACCCGGCTGGTGACCAGTCCGAGCAAGGACTACTTCGAGATTCTCCGCACCAAGCTGAGCTGGGGGGAGCGCTGAGCCGCAACTGGCGAGCGTCATTGGCGTTATGATCACTGATCTGATCATCAAGAATTTTGCCATCATCGAGAATCTGCACGTCAGCTTCGGTCATGGCTTCAACGTGTTGACCGGGGAGACCGGGGCCGGGAAGTCGATCATTCTCGACGCGGTCAACCTGCTGCTCGGCGGCCGGGCGCGCGGCGAAGTGATCCGCACCGGCACCGAGGAAGCGACGGTCGAGGCGGTTTTCGACCTGCAGGATGAACAGCTGGTCTGCCAGCTGCTGGGCGCGGCGGGGTTGGAGGCTTCCGACGAGCTGCTGGTGCGGCGCGTGGTGGCCCGCTCCGGCAGGAACCGGGTCTTCGTCAACGGATCGCTGGTGCCGCTCGGTCAACTGCGCGAGCTGACCAGCCGGCTGGTCAACATCTACGGACAGCATGAGCATCAGCACCTGCAGCGGGTCGAAACCCACCTGGAGCTGCTCGACAACTTTGCCGGGCTGCAGCCGCTGCTGGACGTTTATCGGCAGGTTTTTCAGCAACGCCAGCAGCTGCAGCAGAAGCTGAACGCTCTGAATCTGGCCGAGCGCGAACGTCAGCAGCGGCTCGACATGCTCGCGTTTCAGCAGCAGGAACTGGAAAATGCCCGGCTGGTTGCCGGCGAAGACCGCGACCTGGAACAGGAACGCGCCCTGCTCCAGCACGCTGAAAAGCTGACCGCGGCCACCGCCGGCGGCTACGAAAGTCTCTACGGCGGGCAGCGGGCGGTTTGCGGCCAGCTCGGCGAACTGGCGGATGACCTGGAGGCCTTGCAGGCAATCGATCCGCAGCTCGAAACGCTGGCGCAGACCCTGCGTAGCAGCCTCTACGATCTGGAGGATGTCGCCACCTCGCTGCGCAATTATGCCGACAAGCTCGACTTCGAACCTCAGCGGCAGCAGCAGGTGGAAGAGCGCCTCGCCCTGCTTGCGAGCCTGAAACGCAAATATGCGCCGACCATCGAAGAGTTGCTGAACTACCAGCAACAGATTACCGCTGAGCTTGCCGAGCTGAGCGATATCGAGGGGCATCGCGAGCAGCTGCAGAAACAGCTGCAGGATTGCAGCGCCAGCGTGCTGGCTGCCGGTGGCGAATTAAGCGCCGCCCGGCAATCGGCCGCGGAGCGGCTGTCCGCCGCAGTGGAGCAGGAGCTCAGTGATCTGGCCATGGGCAGTGCCCGTTTCACGCTGCAGCTGGAGACGTTGGCCGACCCGGGTCCAGACGGCCTGGAAAAAGGGGAATTCTATCTTGCCGCCAACCCCGGCGAAGCGCCTCAGCCGCTGGCGAAGATCGCCTCGGGCGGCGAACTGTCCCGAATCATGCTGGCGCTCAAGCGCAGCGCTCCGCAAGGGGACGGCGTGCGCACGCTGATTTTCGACGAGGTCGACGCCGGCATCGGTGGCGAGGCGGCGACCGCGGTCGGGGAGAAAATCAGCCGGCTCGGGAACGCGTTCCAGGTGCTCTGCGTCACTCATCTGCCGCAGGTTGCCGCGTTCGCTGATCGGCACTATCAGGTCACAAAAGAGGAAACCGCCGGGCGGACCAGCACCCGCCTGCTGCTGCTCGAGGCCGACCTGCGGGTCGCCGAAATGGCCCGCATGCTCGGGGGCGCGCAGGTCAGCGAACGCACCCTGGAGCACGCTCGCGAACTGATTGCCGGGTCAACCGCGCGGATCGCCGGCGAGTCCGCCGACTGTTGAAGAGGAGCTTATATTGATTCGTCATGCCCGCATCCCCGATGCCCGAGCCATTCATCAACTGCTGCTGATCTATGCCAAGGATGGCCAGCTGCTGGGCCGGTCTCTGGCCGATATCTACGACACCATCCGCGATTTCTATGTCTACGAGGAAGCCGGGCAGGTACTCGGCGTCGGCGCCCTGGCGATCTGCTGGGAAGACCTGGCTGAAGTCCGGTCGCTGGCGGTCTCAGCCGGGCAGCAGGGGAAGGGGATCGGTCGGCAGATTGTCAACGCCTGTCTTAAAG
>CALZHR010000024.1 GCA_945787335.1 uncultured Desulfuromonadales bacterium | reverse complement strand
TCGCCGAGGACCACTACGGTGCCGCCGGTCATGTATTCACAGGCATGATCGCCGGTCCCTTCGACCACAGCCAAAGCCCCGGAGTTGCGGACGGCAAAGCGTTCACCGGCAGTTCCGGAGACGAACAGCTTGCCACCGGTCGCCCCGTAAAGACAGGTGTTGCCCACCGCCGAGGCTCCTTCCTGGTAGATGGCCGGGGTGATGATGATGCGACCGGAGTGCATCCCTTTGCCGACGTAGTCGTTCCCGACGCCGTTGAGGAAGATGTTGACGCCACCGGCGAGGAACGCACCGAGCGACTGGCCGGCAACCCCCTTCAGCTTAATCGTGATCGCTTCTTTCGGCAGGCCGCTGTCGCCGTAGTAGCGGGCGATGACTCCGCTGATCAGGGCGCCGAAGCTGCGATTGGTGTTCATGATGTTGCGCTCGACGACGATCTCTTCCTTCGGCTGTTTGATCACCGGGTAGACCTCTTCGAGAACCTTCTTCTCAAAGGCGTTGTCATCGAATGGCGGGTTTGGTTTCTGTTTTGTGTTGCTCCCTTCGACCTGCTGCAGCAGGCTCGAGAAGTCGAATTTCTGCAGCAACGGGTCATCGATCTGGCGAAGCAGATCGGTGCGGCCGATGATCTCATCAAGGCTCCGGAAGCCAAGTTCGGCAAGGATCTCGCGGATATCTTCAGCGACGTTCTGCAGGTAGCAGACCACCTTCTGCACGGTACCGATGTAGTGGGCGCGCAGGTTGTCGTCCTGGGTGGCGATGCCGACGGTGCAGCGGTTCAGGTGGCAGACCCGCAGGATTTTGCAGCCGAGGATGACCAGCAGCGGGGTGCCGAAACCGAACACTTCAGCGCCCATGAGAGCCGCCTTGACCACGTCGCGACCGGTCTTCAGGCCGCCGTCGGTCTGCAGGGTGACCAGCTCGCGCAGGTTGTTTGCTTTCAGACTTAAATGCGCTTCGGTCAGGCCCAACTCCCAGGGGTTGCCAGCCGACTTGATCGAACTGAAGGGCGCGGCCCCGGTGCCACCGTCGCCGCCGGAGATAATGATCTTGTCGGCATAGGCCTTGGCAACGCCGGCGGCGATGGTGCCGACGCCTTGGGAGGAGACCAGTTTGACACTGATGACCGCCTCCGGGTTGACCTGCTTCAGATCAAATATCAGCTGGGCCAGGTCTTCGATTGAATAGATATCGTGGTGCGGCGGTGGTGAAATCAGGGTGACACCGGGCACGGTGAAGCGCAGGGTGGCAATCAGCGGCGTGACCTTCTCGCCGGGCAGCTGGCCACCTTCTCCCGGCTTGGCGCCTTGCGCCAGCTTGATCTGGATCTCTTCGGCGCTGCGCAGATAACCGGGGGTGACGCCGAATCGGCCGGAAGCGATCTGCTTGATCTTGCTGTTTTTCAAGGTCCCGAAGCGGGCGGCGTCCTCGCCCCCTTCGCCGCAGTTGGAGGCGCCGCCGATCAGGTTCATCGCCTCGGCCAGGGCTTCGTGCGCCTCGGGCGAGAGGGCACCGAGAGACATGGCCGCCGAATCAAACCGGCGGGTGATCGATTCAGCCGGTTCCACTTCGTCGATCGAAATCGACGGATGCGGGCTGTTGAAATCGAGAGCGTCACGGATGAACTTGACGCCCCGGCCATCAAGCAGCTCGCGGAATTTCAGATACTCATCGCGAGTCCGCTTCTCGGCGAAGCGATGCATCTGGGTGACCACCTGAGAGCTGAAGTCGTGGTACTCGAAGCCTGGGTTGTCGCGGTAGAAACCACCGATTTCCAGCGGATAGACTGGGATCATGTAGTTTTCAACGAACACCTTGCGGTGGACTTTGTCAATCCGCTCTTCCAGATCGGCAAAACTGAGTCCGGGCAGCAGTGCCGGCGAGCCTTTGAAGCAGGACTCAACCAGCTCTTCGCTTAAGCCGATGGCGTCGAACAGCGCCGCGTTGCGGTAGCTGGTGACGGTGCTGATGCCCATCTTCGACATGACCTTGAGGATCCCTTTGGTGAGGGCATCGTAAAGGTTTTTCAGGGCTAAGCGGAGCTCTTTGGGCTGGGCGCCCTGTTTTTCACACAGCTCCATGCCGGTGGCATAGAGCAGCCAGGGGTAGATGGCGA
>CALZHR010000023.1 GCA_945787335.1 uncultured Desulfuromonadales bacterium | reverse complement strand
GAGTCGCAGTCGATCTGGCCCGAGGCGACCGCCGAGTTGTTCGCGACGAAGCCGACCACGTTGCCGCCGAGGCGACCGAAGGCAGTGACCGCTTCACGGGCACGCTCCGGCTGAACTTCGAAGTAATCGCCGTGGTCGCAGATCTGCTGGATGATGATCGAGACGTCGAACGGTGTGTTGAACCCGGTCGGCGAGTTGAAGGCCTTCTTCAGCAGGGTGTTGATCTCCCAGGTCTTGCGGTCGAGGGGGTCGCTGGTCTCCTGGAAGTGGGCCATGCTGTGGTTGTTGTCCGGGATGTAGCTGAGCAGGCGCACCGCAGTGCGCAGCGCAGCGGTCTCATCGGCGACGGTCAGGTCGGCCACGCCGGTGGCACCGTGGACCTTGGGTCCGCCGAGCTCCTCGGGGGTGATGTCCTCGCCGAGCACCGATTTGACGACGCCTGGACCGGTCAGGCCGAAGAAGGTGTCCTGCGGCTGAATGACGAAGCTGCCCTGACGCGGCAGGTAGGAGCCGCCGCCGGCGTTGAAGCCGAACATGCACATGATCGATGGGACGACACCGCTGATCTTGCGCAGGGCGGTAAAGGCTTCAGCGTAACCGTCGAGACCGCCGACCCCTGCCGGGACAAAAGCACCGGCCGAGTCGTTCATGCCGATCAGCGGAATCCCGTTTTCGCCGGCCATGTACATCAGGCGGGCCAGCTTCTGGCCGTTGGTGGCGTCGATGGAACCGGCGCGGACGGTAAAGTCGTGGCCATAGAGGGCGACATCACGGCCGCCGATGTTCAGGATGCCGGTGACCAGCGAAGCGCCGTCGAGGTTCTTGCCCCAGTTCTGGAAGAGGATGTTCGGGTCGTTGTCGGTGAGAACCTTGATCCGCTCCCAGACGGTCATCCGCTGCTTGAAGTGCTGCTTCTCGATCTGGCCGACGGCAACTGATTTGATCGGGCGCTCGATCAGGTCGTAGCCTTCCTTCATGACCTCTTCGTAGCCACCAGCCGTGCCGGCGATTTCACCGGGGATGTTGAACTCGACTTCTTCGGTGGCTGCAAGAGGATTCTGCAATGAGGGTGTAAGTGTTGTCTTTGACATCTCGGACATTCCTTTGCATAGATTGGAATTTTGTTCGGCCCTCGTTTTGATGAAGAAAGCTGGAGAGCCGGACGACCTATATTTCATGAAACTTGCTGTAGCGACTTACGAAATTTAAATAAAGACAGCTTCAATAAGACTTAAAACACTGTTTTTCCATCCGTAAACAAACAAAAAACAGACTGAATTGTCAAGAGAAATTTTATTCAGGATAAAAATTTACAGGATTAGTTTAAGGCAAATTTTAGTCATATTAAAAATTATCAATGTGCGACATTGGAATAATTTTCAGCATTTCAGTGTATTTTGACTGTGCTCAAGCCGCTGTCGTCCAACATCTTGGAATTTATCTAAAAGTTAATCTCTTGGTGGTGCTTCCAGCGATAAATTCTGATTGGAGAAAAAAAGAAAAGCTTAATTGATCAGACCTTTTTACCAATGAAAGCGACGCAATATCAGCCAGGGTAAAAAAATAGATAATAATTCTATTCTGCTTAAAAAAAGCGTTGGTCCTTTATGACGAAGTCAGACGATGTTTGAGTCCAGCTTTCCTGTTTTTTGATATTCACGGTTTATTTTCTGCCATCCGAAACAAAAAATTACTCTGATTTCAGCCCTCCGGAACAGGGTTGTTTTTATAGTGGGAAAACCGCCATTGCCTTGACAAAAAGGACCTGTAACCAAACAAAAGCTGTTGCCACCAAGGGCACGAAGAAAAGCTTTTTAACGCAGAGACGCTGAGTACGCGGAGAAAGGCAATAATCTTTCCATTTTGGACTCTTGATTTTCTCTGCATCTCTCCAACTCCTCGTTAATGCTTATGATTTTCCTTGGTGTACTTGGTGTCATAGTGGCTAGCCTTCTTTTGAGTTGTAGGACCGTATCATAAAGCTAAAAAGTCCGCCGAGTGCGCCGCCAGCATGCGCGGCGACGATCGGGGTGCCGATTTCGCCGAAGTGCAGGCCTTGCATGAAGGCCTCACCGAAAGCCAGCTCCCAGCCGCACTTAGCCAGGAGCAGGGCGCACAGCAGGACACCGATTTTTTTCTGCTGGGCGGTTGCCAGTCGCTCCATGGCACTGACTGCGAACAGCCCGTGAGCCAGACCGGAGAGGCCGCAGAGGCCGAGGGTTTTCAGCTCCGGCGTGATCAGATATGGCAACATCAGGCTGCCGGCCGTTGTCGCTGCCAGGTAGGAGAGGCGCGCACCGCTCGATTCCTCGCGGAGTCCGTCGTAGAGCAACAGGAACGCGGTACCGTCCAGCAGCAGGTGGTAGCGGCTGACATGCACCCAGGGCCAGGTCAGCAGCCGCCACCACTGCCCCTGGGCAATCGCTGCTGAATCGAACATCAGGTTTTCCGCGGGCACGTTGCCGAACAGCAGCCCCAGGTTCAGCAGGCCGAGCAGCACCAGCCAGCAGCGTATTTCGAGTTTGCGCCGGTCGCTGGTTTGGCGAATCTGGTAACCGGTTGTCGGGATATCTGCAGCATGTTCGGACATCGCGCTTCTCCTGGCCGGGGCGGTCAGAATACCGCCCCCGCATAAAGTGGGTGGGGATGCGGCTCAGTTCTTCTTGCGTCGATTCAGCCAGGCCAGCAGCGGAATGGTCAGCAGGCCGACCGGGCCCGAGCCATGGCCGATACCGGGGGCGGGGCGATGGTTGAAGGTCCCGTTGCCGTTGTTGCTGCCAGAGTCGACCCGGTGGTTCTGCACCGGCTGACTGGCGCGCTGCTGCTGGGCGCTGCGTTCTTTCTGCACGCGGTCGGCGTTGCGGCGCCCAATCCCTTCGTTCTCCATCACGTCGTCGCTAGCCACCAGCATCGAGGTGTAGTCGGTCACCAGGGAGTAGTTGACGCCGAGCTCAGTCACCTGCCGGCGCAGCTGCTCCGATTCGCCCTGCTCGCGGACCTGCTCCATGGTTTGCTCGATCTTCGCCAGCGCCCAGAGCCGTTCCAGCTCGGGGTTGCGGCTGTCTACGTCAGGCAGGCCGGCGTGGGTCTGCCAGGTCTGCTGCTGGCCGGAGACTTTTGCCTTCATGCGGATTTTCACTTCCCCGGCCCCACGGTAACGGCCGAACTGCACCGCCTGCTGACCGAGGTAGAGGTTGCCGATGGTTTTCGGGGTCAGCTCTGAGACCTGCTCGCCGTCGATTTCGATCTGCACATCGTGCAGGTTCTGGTGGCGCACCTTGGCTTTCGCCTGCAGCAGCCGTCCGGGGATGTCGTCGGCGTCGGAGATGTTCATGGCGAAGCCGCCGGAGTCTCTGGCCAGTCGGTCGAGCAGCGGCTGGTTGGCGCTGTTGCCGATGACAAAGGTGAACAGGCGGATGTCGAATCGCTTCAGCAGCTCGAGAAAGGCGCGCTGCTCGGTGCTGCCGACGTTGGCCACCCCGTCGGTGACCAGAACGATGCCGGAGGTTCGGTCGTCGTCCAGCTGCCGATAGGCCTGTTCCAGCCCGGCAAACAGGTTGGTGCCGCCGCCCGACTGGATCGCCTTGACCTGGTTGACCCATTTCTGCACCTGCTCCGGCGTCGCGTTGATGTAGCCAGGGGTCAGCTCTTTCGCCTGGTTGTTGAAAGTGACGATGCGGAAGCGGTCGTTGTGGCGCAATTGGCCGAGCACCCGGCTGACGCCGTCGGCCAGGGTGGCGATCTTGTGGCCGCCCATGCTGCCGGAGTTATCGAGCACGAAGGTCCAGTCGGTCCCTGCGCTGATCGGTTGCAGGTCGGCCGCCGGGGTGACCACCAGCATGAAAGTGCCTTCGTCGTTCGGGTCGGCCTTGTAAGGGACCAGTTCCACGCGGGCCGGGACGCTGTCATCGAGCCGGTAGTAGAAGACGATATCCTGATTCAGCTGGCTACCCTCCGGGCGGTCGATGGTGACATCGATGATGTCGCCGGCGGTCTCTTCGCCCATCCCGCCGCTGCGCTGTACCAGCGCTTCCTGATCAAGGCCGGGCAGGCGCACATCTTTGACCGGGAAGGCCGATTTCAACTGCAGGTGAAAGTGGAAGGGGCCTGTCACCCGGTCATCCACCGACCAGAAAGAGAGCCGTTCTTCATCGACGTTCCCCTCGGCGAGGGGGTACAGGTAGCGGCCGATGTTCAGGTCGATCTCCAGTGGCTGATAATAGACCAGGCGGACGCGGGTGTCGCTCTGCGCCGGGATGTTGCCGACCCGGACGTCGTAACTTCGGTAGTCGTTCTTCTCCGCCAGGGCGGTCTGGTTCCCCTGGGCTTTCTGCTCCGCATAGATCTGTTTGGCACGCTGTTTTTCGATCACCTCGCCGAGGATCTCCTGCCCGGCGATCCACAGGGACAATTCGGAGAGGCTGGCCTGTTTCGGCAGCGGGAAGGAGTAGAGCCCTTCGATGGCGGTCGCGCCGCGATTGGCGAAGGTCTGGTCGACTTCGGTGCGCACGAAGCCGTTGTTGATGGTCACATCGACCCGATGCGCGCTGATCGACAGGGCCGAGTCGGCACCGCCACCAACCGGCTTCAAAAGCCCGGCCGCCAGTGAGTTGCCGGTCAACAGCAGGAGCAGCAGAGTCGCCAGCAGCGGGATGATTTTCCAGCCAGCATGTCGTGGTTTCATGATTTGACCTCCTTACAGTTTGGTTTGTGGTTCGATATCGCAGGGGCTGTGCCAAGGCGCTATGTTTCTTGGAATTATCTGAAAGTAGGGAGGTTTTCAGTTTCTGGGGAAGGCGTTCAGATTCAACATGAAAATAGGCTCTGGCATCTGGTGAGCATCTCTTGTACATTCCTTGTATGGCGACAACAGAGAGGTTAGAGGCAGAGGACCGGCAGTTTTTTCACCTGGTCAGCGAAGCGGCGTTCAGTAACCCGTTCAGCGCTGAGCGGGACGAGCTGGACATGCGTCTGGCGGGGCTGACCGGGGCGTCAAAGGAGAAGCTGCTGCAGGCGGCGGTCGTCTCGGTGCACGAGCGGGTGCGCGCCCTGGAGCGAGCGGGGCGGGCCAATTTATCGTTGTATAACCAGGAGGATCGCGAGTATCTCGCCCTTGGGCTGTTGTTCGAGCAGTTTCATCGCTATCTGAAGGCCTTCGATGAGCTGATTCAACAGCAGCTGCGCGAAGGGGATGAGCCCTGCGCGGTGCCTTTTTCGGGGGAACTGCTGACCCGGCTGCGGGAGTGCGGCTTCAAGGCGCAGGAGGCGCGGCATTATTTCGCGTTTTTCTACCAGCTGCGGCGGGCGTTCTTCTTTATCGATCAGCTGGTCGGACAGAGCCGCGCGATGCGCAACCTGCGCTGCGCGCTCTGGAACAACGTCTTCACCCACGACGCCCGGCGTTACGAGGAGCGGCTCTGGGACCGGATGGAGGATTTCTCTACCCTGCTGCTCGGCGAGACCGGCACCGGCAAGGGGGCCGCCGCCGCGGCGATCGGCCGCTCCGGCTATATTCCCTTTGATGAAAAGCGCGGCCGGTTTGCCGAGAGCTTCGCGCGCAATTTCATCTCCATCAACCTCTCCCAGTTCCCCGAAGCGCTGATCGAGTCGGAGCTGTTCGGGCATAAAAAGGGGGCCTTCACCGGCGCGGTCGAAAATCACCAGGGGGTGCTGGCCCGCTGTGTGCCGCATGGCGCGATCTTCCTCGACGAGATCGGCGACGTCTCGGTGCCGGTGCAAATCAAACTACTCAAGGTGCTGCAGGAGCGGGTCTTCAGCCCGGTCGGTAGTCACGACAACAAGTTGTTCCGCGGCCGGATCATCGCCGCCACCAACCGTTCGCTGACCGAACTGCGCCGTGAGGGTAATTTTCGGGATGATTTTTACTACCGGCTCTGCTCCGACGTGATCGAGGTACCAACTCTGCGGCAGCAGCTGGCGGAGGATCCCGCGTCGCTGCCCGAGCTGTTGAAATATCTGCTGATCCGCATCCTCGGCGCGGCCGACCCGGCGCTGGTGACATCGATCAGTCAGGCGCTGCAGCGCGACCTGCCGTCTGGCTATCGCTGGCCCGGCAACGTGCGCGAGTTGGAGCAGGCGGTGCGGCGGGTGCTGCTGAATGGCAGCTATGCAGGCGATCCCTTCGCCAACCCGGCCGCCGAGGAGAACCTGCAGGCGATCGCCGACGCCGGCGAGATGAACGCCCAGCAGCTGCTGTCGACCTACTGTCGCCAGCTCTACCAGCGCTTCGGCACCTATGAAGAGGTCGCGCGCCGGACCGAACTGGACCGGCGCACGGTGAAGAAATATATTCAGGGCTGATTTCTGTTCGGCCCGACTTCTAGCGCCAGAACTCCGAGACATCTTCCGTCTCTTGCAGGCTCAGCGACTCGATCTGCGCCGGGCCGCGGGTTTTGACGATCACTTCCGCCCGGTAGTAATAATCCTCTTCGGCGCTATTGGCTCACGCCTGGGACTTCGGTGGCTGCAGAGTTTCTTGTCGTTGGTAGCGAGGGTTCTCTTTGACCACGTCGCCCGCGGTTTTAAAGGTTTCATCGACCGCGGTGGCGACAACGCCGATCGGCTTGCCGAGGCTGCGGCCGACCAAACTTCCGAACAACGCCGCATCGCGATTGGCGCAGCCGACAAGGATCGCCAGGGTGAGGAGGATGGCCAGAACGATTTTATTGATTCGCATGTTCGCTCTCCTTTCATGATCAGGCTGAGGCTGTTGCCACCAAGACACCAAGGGCACGAAGAAAAGCTTTTTAACGCAGAGGCACTGAGTACGCGGGGCTCGCAGAGAAACGCAATAATCTTTCCACTTTGGATTTCCACCCAGAGAGATTCATTATTTTGGCTCTTGATCTTCTCTGCATCTCTCCGATTCTGCGTTAATGTTTGGTTTTCCTTGGTGTCTTAGTAGCGAACCTTCTTGTGGGCCATAGGTCTGTTTCCTTTCCAAGGTTCAGGCAATAGCTGACTCTGCCAATTGGCGCAGGCCGCGCAGATCGAGCTTGCCGCTGCCCAGCAGGGGCAGGGCGTCCACTTTGATGAAGCTGTCCGGCTGCGGCCGCCAGAGGTTCGGCAGGTTGCTTTCATTGCTGATCCGTTTCAATTCAGCGCTTTCACCCGCCTCGTCGGTATAGACCACGACCAGTTTTTCCCCCTTTTTCGCATCCGGCACGGCGGTG
>CALZHR010000022.1 GCA_945787335.1 uncultured Desulfuromonadales bacterium | reverse complement strand
GGCGTACAACAGGGCCTGGCGGACATCCTTGGCCATGATCAGTCTGTTCCCCGCCAGCAGCTGCGGATAGAGCCCGGCGGCGCTCAGGGCCTGCTCGGCGTAGCGGCCGGCCGGCACCGATCTGGGACTCCCCAGGGCGAGCCGTTGCAGCTTGAGGAGATCGGCCAGGGATGCGATCTCGACCTCGGTGGTCCCGACCAGCACCAGGCTGTTCTGCGCCAGGGTTTTTCGGCTATCTGCAGCGAGAAGCCCCTGCTGCTGCAGGTAATCCAGCCAGTTCGGATCGGCCGCAACATAGATATCGGCCGGCGCCCCGGCGACAATCTGCTTTGCCAACGCCCCCGACGCGGCGAAGTTGGGCAGCGGCCGCGATGCGGGATGCTCCTGCTGATAATCAGCCACCAGAGCCTTGACGACATTGGTCAGGCTGGCGGCCGCGGAGATGCGAATCTCTGCGGCCGCTGCCGGAAACAGAGGGCTCAGCAATAAAGCCGCCAACAGCAGACTTATGACTGGTTTTCGCATCGTCTTTTCCTGTTTACAGCAAACGCCGAAAGGCCGAGGCCTTGATCGCGGCGTAAACCGGCATGCCGACCGCCATCCCCAGTTCGAGGGCCGCCTCGCGCACCACCTGGGCTATCAACTGTTCCCCCTGGCAATCGAGCACCACCCCGACCGAGCCGCCCTGCGGGATGAGATCGGCGATGGTTGCGGTCAGTAGATTCCGCGCCGACAGGGCGTGCGGATGGTTCTTGAACAGCAGCACATCCTTGCTGGAGAGTTCGAACAGCCCGGCCCGCGGGTTGACGTGATCGGTCAGCAACAGTTCGTTTTCGCCCCAGCGGTAGCCGAGCATGCTGCCGACCTCGCGCGGCTGGTCCAGCTGCAGATGGTTCAGGTAGCCTTGCCGGTTGCTGCTCATCCGCTGCCGCGCCAGGCTTTCGGCGTCGGTGATCCCCCGCAACTGCCCGGCGGAAAAATGCAGCACCTGGTCGGTGAGCAGGCGCATCTCGCTCAAGGAGTGGGAGATATACAGATAGGGGATCGCGAAGCGCCGCAGGGTTTTACGCAGGTAGGGGATGATCTGTTCTTTCAAGCCTTTGTCGAGGGCGCTCAAGGGCTCGTCGAGGATCAGCAGCTCGGGGCAGGCGAGCAGCGCCCGCCCCAGAGCGACGCGCTGCTTCTCGCCGCCGGAGAGATCGGTCACGCCACGTTCGAGCAGGCGGCTGATATCGAGGGCCGCGGCGACCTCCTCAAGGCTCAATTTGCGCCGCGCGGCGGCGGTGCGCTGGTAGCCGTACAGCAGGTTGCGCCGCACGCTCAAGTGCGGGAACAGGTGCGCCTGCTGAAACACCACCGCCACCCGGCGCTTGTCCGGCGCCAGGTTGATCCGTTTTTTGCTGCTGAACAGACAGCTGCCGTCAAGCTGAATGGTTCCGGCGTCCGGCTGCTGCAGCCCGGCCAGCAGGCTGCCGAGAGTCGACTTGCCGCTGCCCGAGGGGCCGAAGATGCCGATCCGGCTCCCCGCGACGGAGAAGCCGGCGGCAAATTCGAACCGGCCGAAACTTTTGCTCAACTCGACATCGAGGTTCATATTCACCTGCTCCCTTGCAGATACTCTTTAGGTTTTCAGGCAACTCAAAAGTGCTTAGATGCAAGGCGCCCGCAGACTGAAGAGTGAGGTGTAGCGAGAGCTACTCCGCAGCGATGAAGTCAAGGGGAACGCAGCAGATGAGTGCTTTTCAGTCGCTCAACTCGCCAATTGGCTCGCTTCCAGCGCCTCCAGATCAATATCCTTGCCGACCATCCCGGCGGCGTCGGCGCGGCACTGCTTGCAGTGGCGGGCCTGCGAGAGGATCAGCTCGGCCTGGTTGCGGACCATCTCCATAGTCGCCTCGGACGGCGGCTCGATTCCCTCGAACTGGCCGACCGGGATCACCGGGATGATGTTCATCATGCTGGCGCCCAGTTCACGCACCTTGACTGCCAGGTCCAGGGTCTCATGATCGTTGACGCCGGGGATGTAGACAAAGTTGACTTTCACCAAAAGGCCGGCCGCGGCAGCCATCTTCAAGCCGGTCAGCTGCTGCATCAGCAGGATCTCGGCTGCTTGTTCGCCGCGCAGGGTCTGGCCGCCGTAGTGAATCCACTCGTAGACTTTGGCACCGGTCTGCGGCGTGAGGGCGTTGATGGTGACAGTCAGACTGTGCACGTCGTATTCAAGAATCTGGTCGATCTTCTCCGGCAGCCGCAGGCCGTTGGTCGACAGGCAGAGGGTCATCTCGGGGAAGGCTTCTCGCACCTTATCAAACGTCTCGAAGGTCTTCGGGTTGGCCAGCGGATCGCCGGGGCCGGCGATGCCGACCACTTTGAGCTTCGGGCCATCCTGCTTCTCCATATGTTCTTTGACCAGCCGCACCCGCTCGACTGCCTGCTCCGGGGTCAGCACTTTGCTGGTGACGCCGGGACGGCTCTCGTTGGCGCAGTCGAACTTGCGTTCGCAGAAACCGCACTTGATATTGCACCCCGGCGCGACCGGCAGGTGAATCCGACCCGCCTTGCTGTGGTCGCCACCAAAACAGGGGTGCTCGGTCTTCTGCTGCATCTTCATCATCGGGCATCCGCTTGCCATGATCAGTCTCCTTTTAAATACAGAAGCCCCTCAGGACCGTCATCGTCCTGAAGGGCTTCATTGCCTGGATATATGTGGTGGGAGACCTCGTCGTATCCCGAACGAACATCAGTTGTTGCAGAGTATTAGAGCATAGGCTGTGCCAAGTTGAGAAAAGCGCTAAAATGCTGGCTTTGCCGGACTTCTTCGATAAAACTGCTTAAGCTTTGTGCAAAAATGATTCAAAATGCACCCCTTTGCTCAAGGCACGTAGACGTAGAACCACTTGGCGTTGAGCAGAATCTGCACGAAAGAGAGAGGTTCGAGCAGGCCGGTCAGGTGCTTGTACGACTTGACGGCGAACTTGCCCGGCTCGATCGCCATATAGATGTCGCTGATGGCGTCGCCCGACTCCCAGGCCCCGATGTCCATCGCCCGGATCACCGCCGCCCGCCGCGCTTCCGGCAGCACCGCCAGCTGCGTAGCGTGAGCCAGGTACTCCTGGGGGCCGGTGCTCAGCGGCTTGGACTTGAGATTGTGCTGCACCACGGCGTGGGTCACCTCGTGCGCGATGGCGCCGCGATAATGAACTTTGTCGAACGGCTCGCCGTACATCTGCGGCCGCTCGGAGCTGTTGAGGATGTCTGCGTACGACATGAGCTGGATCGAATCGCTGCGGCTGTCATAACTGCCAAAAGCGCTGTATCCGTGGCTGACGATATTTTCGTCGGTAATCTTGAAATTGATCTTGCGCTTGGGGATCAGGTCGAATTGAGCCAGGAAGGAAATCGCCTGCCGCGCCGCATGACAGACCTCGACAGCAGCCTCGGGGTCATCCGTGCTGACAACAACTTCAGGTTGTTCTTCACAGCGATGTTCAAGGGAAAACGCAAGCGCAGGAAATTGCAGAAAAGACAAAGCCAGCAGTAGAGGAATAAGGCGAGGCATAGTGCATCTCCATCGGATACTTTTCCTCTATCATATCCGCACTCGCTGGCTGGGGAGAATAGTGTCCAAGAAAAAAAAATGGGCAGGGTCGCCCCCTCTGAGCGCTCCCTACCCCTGCCAATGGCGATTGCATCTCTGGAAAATCCAAGCTTTCGATCAAACGTGCTGACAACTCCCGGCAGCACGTTTCCCCCCTCTGCAGTTGCCCCCACAGACCGAATCGTGGGCGAGCTTCAGCGCAGCGGCGATCGGTCCGGGTGCGACGACTGACGTGATGCCGGCCTTCTGCAGCTCCTGCTTCGGCAGCTCGCCGATCATTGCGGTGACCACCGCCTTGCAACCCTCGAGCGCCGCGACGATGCCGTCAAACTGGCGATGCCGGAACGGGTGATCGGGATCGAAGGAGCAGTACTTTTCGACCTCGACCTCTTTGACCGGCCGCGGGCTGCCGCCGCCGTAATCGTAGATCAGAAAGCGTTCGGCGTGACCGAAGTGCTGATCGACTTCGGCGCCGGTTTTCGATGCGACTGCGATGAGCATGGTGAACTCCTTTTCCACAGCGCTGGCTGATGCGCCGTAGGGGCGAGATATATCTCGCCCGGCATTTTATCGATTACGCCACTTCCTTCGGCTTGAAGGAGAAGCATTTCTTCGGACAGGCGACGCCGCAGCTGGCGCAACCGATGCAGTTGGCGTCGTTGACGATGGTCATGATCATGCGCAGGGATTCGGTTTCTTCATCCTCCAGGTCCTCGGGCCCGAGCACCTTGCGGGCGCAGGACTTGAAACAGCGGCCGCAGCCGATGCATTTTTCGATGTCGATCGTCTCGACAAAGGTCGGGGTCCAGCTGGCGCCCGCCTTGGTGGTTCCGGTGACAAATGCCATTTTCAATACTCCTCGATGTTTTATCTGTTCCTGTTGAATGTTCCGAGTAGCGAGGATTTTTTCACGAGGTCAAGGAAGCTGAAATTCACCGCGGAGGCGTAGCAGCGCTACGCCGCACAAGGATGAATTGATAGCTGACGCCGAGATCGTGGAAAAAGACCGCTACCTACTTCTGCATAGCTTTGCGCATCCATGGCGGCGGATTCCCCTGCATCACCTCCTGCAGCTTGGCCACCACGTCGGCGATCGGCTCCTGCTCCTTGCTTTTGAGCGGATGGATCTTCTTCGCCACCAGCCGCGCCGCCGCCGGTCCGCCGATCTGACCAACGTAGACCAGGGCACAGTCGGCCAGGGCGCTGGTGCGGGCCTCGATCTTGTCGTCGATATCCCCATCCTCCGCCTTCACCTGCACCACCCCGGTGAACTCGGCCACTTCGGGGCCGATCTCCCAGATGTAGAACTCCTCAGCCTGGCCGAAGTGCTCATCGACGTGGACTTTATCGGTACTGGCAAATGCGACTTTCATGCGTAATCCTTTTCTGCTGTTTCCACCGACCAGTTCTAAACGGCGCGTGCGGATCATGGGAATTCCTTGACTTTAGGTTCTCAATTTTCAGAATTGGGAGCGAGCAATTTTGCGCAAGGTCAAGGAACCCGGCGGAAGCGCGCGGAGGCGTAGTACTTTACGCCGCACAAGCGATTCCGCCGGGTGACGCCGAGATTGCGTAACAGGGCCGCTCCCAGCCGAAAATTTAGCGCATCATCTCGAAGAACCGGTCTTCGCAAGTGTCATCGACAATATCGAGGAACTTGTTGGCGATCTGAGTCAGCAGGTTGATCGCCCCGGTGTAACCGACGATCGGGCTGCGGTGCAGGTTGACCCGGTCGATGATCGGGAAGCCGACCCGCAGGTGCGGGGTGCTGGTGTCGCGGGCAGCGAACTTGCCGTGAGTGTCGCCGATCAGCATGTCGACCGGATCGGTGGCCAGCAGGCTGCGCATGTGCCAGAGGTCCTTGTTGGTCCAGACGTTACAGCCGGCGCCGTAGGGCGAGCTGTCGAGCAGCGCCTGCATTTCTTTGGTGAACTTCTTGGTGGCGCGGCTGCAGAGCACGTGGTAGGGCTTGGCACCCATTTCGAGCAGGAAGCTGACCAGGCCGATCAGGTAGTCGGGGTCGCCGAACAGGGCGAACTTCTTGCCGTGCAGGTACTGGTGGGCGTCGGTCATGGCGTCGACGGCGCGGCCACGCTCATCTTTCAGCGACTGGGGGATTTCCTTGCCGAACAGCTCGGCGACCTTCATGATGAATTCGTCGGTCTTCTTCACCCCGAACGGCATCGGCAGGACATCGGCGCTTCCCGAACACTCGGCCGTGATCCACTTCATAGTGGTGGTGGTGGCGTATTTCTGCAGCGAGATGGTCGCCTTGGAGTTGACGATCTCGGCGGCGTCTTCGAGCTTGGTGCCACCCGGGTAGGGGTTGTACTTGCCGTCGAGCGGCGAATCCATGGTGTCGGAGATGTCGGCCTGCAGCACGTAGGGGACATCCATTTCTTCGAGGATATGCTTGTACTCGCGCAGGTTGCCGACGTTGCCGTCGAAGCCGGGGATCAGGTTGAGCTTGCCGGTGCACTTGCCCTCGACCTTTTTGCCTTCACTCAGGTAGGAGAGGATCGCCTTGAGCATGGCGTCGTAGCCGTGGATGTGGGTGCCGTTGAAGCTCGGGGTGTTGGCGTAGGGGGTCGGATGATTATCCGGCAGCAGCTCCTTCTGCTTGGCGTTCTTGATGAACGCGGTCAGGTCGTCACCGATAACCTCCGGCATGCAGCTGGTGAAGACGGCGGTCATCTTCGGCTTGTACAGGGCGTAAGCGTTCTCCAGCCCTTCGAACAGATTGTTCTGGCCGCCGAACACCGCACCGTCCTCGGTCATGGCGTCGGAAACGGCCGGGGCCGGCTCGCGGAAGTGGCGGTTGAAGGTCGAACGATAGTAACTGGCGCAGCCCTGGGAACCGTGCACGAACGGCAGGGTGCCTTCAAAACCGTAAGCGGCCAGTTGGGCGCCGAGCGGCTGGCAGGCGTGGGCCGGGTTGATCACCAGCGCCTCGCGGGCAAAGTTTTTCTCGGCGTATTCTTTGCTATCGATCCATTTCGAGACCTTTTTCACTTCTTCTTTTGTGATCTCGGTAACTTTTTTTACAGCACATTCTTCGCTCATGGCGATTGCTCCTTTATTTCTGCCCTGCAGGGGCGCCCCATCGGGCCGCCCGCGCAGCGGCAATTTTGAATCCGTAGGGGCGCCCCGGTGGGGCGCCCGCTGATCAGAACGGGCTCTTCACGAGGCCCCAGGTCGGGCTGTTGATCGCCATGTCGATGTCGCGGGCGAAGATCTCGAAGCCATCGTAGGCATGGTACGGGCCGGAGTAGTCCCAGCTGTGCATCTGGCGGAAGGGGATACCGGCCTTCTGGAAGACGTACTTCTCTTTGATCCCGGAGGCGACCAGGTCAGGCTTGAAGTGCTCGACCCATTTCTCCAGTTCTATCTCGGAGGCGTCGTCGAAGACCAGGGTGCCCTTGTCCATCTCCGGGTAGGTGCGGTCGTAGTCGTCGGAGTGGGCGAACTCGTAACCGGAGGCGATGATCTTCATCCCCAGGTCCTCGTAAGCGCCGATGGTGTGACGGGGGCGCAGGCCACCGACAAAGACGATGGCGGTCTTGCCTTCCAGGCGCGGCTTGTACTCGTCAATGATCGCCTGCATCTTCGGCTTGTACTTGGCGATCACCTTCTCGACGTTGGCCTTGATCTTGTCGTCGAAGCACTCGCCGATGGCGCGCAGGGATTCTTCGATCTTGGTCGGGCCGAAGAAGTTGAACTCGAGCCAGGGAATCCCGTACTTCTCTTCCATCACCTTGCACATGTAGTTCATCGAGCGGTAGCAGTGGATCAGGTTGAGCTTCACCTGGTGGGTCGCGGCGATGTGCTCGATCTGGCCGTCGCCGGTCCACTGGGCCTTGACGTTCAGGCCGATCTCTTCAAGGACATTGACCGCCGCCCAGATGTCGCCGCCGATGTTGTAGTCACCGATCAGGGCGATGTCGTAGGGCCCCGGCTCTTCGGCGTACTCGGTGGTGCCGATGATGTGGTCGCGGATGGTGTCGTTGGAGATGTGGTGACCCAGCGACTGGGAGACGCCGCGGAAGCCCTCGCAGTTGCAGGGAACCACCAGCTTGCCGAGTTCGTTCTCCATCTTCTTGGCGACGGCGTTGATGTCGTCGCCGATCAGGCCGACCGGGCACTCGGAGAGGACCGACATCCCCTTGGCCAGCGGGAACAGCTCCTTGGCTTCATTGAGCAGCTTCTCCAGCTTCGGATCACCACCGTAGACGATGTCTTTTTCCTGAAAGTCGGAGGTGAACATCATGCCGGAGAAGTTGTCGACGCCGACGGTGCCGCTGGTCAGGTTCCGACGGGTGCCCCAGCTGTAGAAACCGCAGCCGACCGGGCCGTGAGACACATGCACCATGTCGCGGATCGGGCCCCAGACCACCCCTTTGGCGCCGGCATAGGCGCAGCCACGGGCGCTCATGACGCCGGGAACGGTCTTCTTGTTGGAGCGGATCGCACAGCCCGAATCCTCGTGATCGTTCTCACTCATATGCGGAGCACGCTTCTTCTTGGCCTTCTCCGGGTACATCTCGAGGGTCTCCTCGATCAGCTTGGCCGTGCTCTCTTTGGTAATTCCCTCAAGGGGATTTTTAACTTCAGACATGCAGATTCTCCTTTATATTCTTCGGACTTCGCTGGAAGTCCCGGGCGAGACATGTCTCGCCCCTACAAATCGTCTCTGTCCATCCAGGTGGACAAGTTTTTCCCGAATCAAGGCGCGACAAAAGGGCGCGGGCGAGGTGTAGCAGCGCTACGTCGAGCGGGCGACCTTTTGCCCCAATGCCGAGTCGGGGAAAAATCGTCCGCCGCCTTAAGCGTTCTCGGCCTTGCCGACGATGGTCTCGTCTTCCGCTTCCATGATGCCGAATTCCATCAGCAGCTCTTCGAGCTCTTCCATTTCCAGCGGAGTTGGGACGACGAACATCTTGTTATCGTTGATCTTCTGCGCCAGGGTCCGGTACTCTTCGGCCTGCTTGTGCTCCGGGGAGTACTCGATAACGGTCATGCGGCGCAACTCGGCGCGCTGAACCTGGTTGTCGCGGGGGACGAAGTGGATCATCTGGGTGCCAAGCTTCTTGGCCAGAGCAGTAATCAGATCCGCTTCACAGTCGGTGTTCCGGCTGTTACAGATCAGACCGGCGAGGCGGACGTTACCGCTGGAGGAGTACTTGAGGATACCTTTGGCGATGTTGTTGGCGGCGTACATGGCCATCATCTCGCCGGAGACAACGATGTAGATCTCTTCCGCTTTGTTCTCGCGGATCGGCATGGCGAACCCGCCGCAGACAACGTCACCGAGAACGTCGTAGAAGACGAAGTCGAGGTCCGGGGTGTAAGCACCTTCTTCTTCCAGGAAGTTGATCGCGGTGATAACCCCACGACCGGCACAACCAACACCCGGCTCAGGACCGCCCGACTCGACGCACTTCACATCGCTGTAACCGACCTTCATCACATCTTCCAGCTCCAGGTCCTCAACGGTGCCGAGCTCGCGAACTTTGTCCATAACGGTCTCCTGCGCTTTCGCGTGCAGGATCAGACGGGTCGAATCAGCTTTCGGGTCGCAACCAATGATCATGACTTTCTTGCCCAGGGAGGCCAAACCGGCCACCGTGTTCTGGGTGGTGGTGGATTTGCCGATGCCGCCTTTACCGTAGATTGCAATCTGACGCATTTTCTTTGACTGTTCCATTGCTCTTTCCTCTCTTTCGATTGATTGGTTGATTGCGGCCAGGCCGGCGCGGTCGGTCCGAGGCGGCATCCCCGTTGATGGTACGTCCGGTAGATCCGCCAGCCCTGCCATACTTAAAAAATAGCAAGCCCTCCCACAAAACCTGTTATCTGCAGGAGGGCTCCATTGCCCGAAGCAGCGCCGCCATGGTGCCGCATTCGAAATCTTGCTTTCAAAAACGAAAATAGCCCAAAAGATGCTCCGGAGCTTGTCCGGGTCTTTCGGGCTTCGTTGCCGTTTCACAGAAAACCGCTCACGACGTCGTGAGCTGTCTTCCGGGTTACGGCATCGACTAACAGCAGGCTCTATGCCAAAGCTTGACAAAAAATCACAACAGTCTGTTATTGCACTTGTTTTTTATTTTAATGATAAGTACCAGCGATTTTCGCGAGGTCATTTGAACCCGCAGAACCTTTACCGGCTGCACAGAATATGTGCACAGAGATTGATCAGCTGCATGACTTCGAAGCAGGCGGAATACCTGACTTTTATTGTCGGAAAAACAGGAGATACATGGCTCAGGGTCTGCCCCCATCACCAAGATACGCGGCCTCCAGGGCATTCTGCAGCCGGTTACCTGGCTTCCTGCTCGTTGGACGCTGAATTTTGCTCTCAGCCGGCAGGATCGTAGCGCTGGTTGCAGCAGTGAACCGAAACTCCTCATTCTCTTCAGCGGTGCCAGAGTCCACTCCATCGCTCTGCACAGTAAATGCAGAAGGCCCGCTGAAACTCCGGCGCCGAGGCTCGAGACGACCGTCGTCCCGGGAAAACGCCCCGGCATTGGCTTGCAGACAGCTGATCACCGTCGCAACAGTCGCCGTGACCTCTTCAGCTGGCACAGCCTTCGGGCGTGGCGCCACGGACATCATTGAGTGTCTCTGGTCTCCCGCAGGTCTGGCAGCAGCTGATTCTCCCCCTGCCATACCGGATCTTTCGTCACGCGGGGCGCCAAGCGTTCCCAGCCACTCGCGCAGCGACTTGAGCAGCAAAATCGGCTGCCAGCCTTTTTCCTCCCCGTCAGTCTCCGGACCATCAGCCAGCCCGTCGCCGCAGGGCACACCTGTGAACACCGCGAAAAATTCCGAACAATGGCCAAGCCTGGACAGTTCACGAAGATAGAATCCGCCCATCAGCAGGAAGATCGCCGCAGAAAAGGTGATCAACAGCGTATCACTGACCAAGGCCCCTGCTTCTGCCGCTTCGTCCGCCGGTGAAAAATCTTCGAGTGCCGGAGAGCCAAGAATTGCCGACCCGGTACCGGTGTGTGACGTTGCTGCAATCGCGGGGCGAACAACGACCACTTCGACAGGTGGCGCAACAGGTTCTTGCACCGCCACGATCGGCGCAGGTACAGCGGCTGGCACAGGCACAGGCACAGCGGAAACGGTTTCTTGCCCAGCCTTGCCCGCATAGACTTTGATGACGGAATGATTCGCCTCTGATTCGAGGATCAAGGCATCAGGATAGAGGGATTTGACCCGCTGAAAAAGAGCCCTGTCGCCAGCGGGATGCTGAAATTTTCCAACTCGCAGTGCATAATAACGGCCGACTTTCTCGATTCTGAGCTCGGCCCTCTCGTCCTCTTTAAGCACCTTCAGCATTTCATCGTAGCCCCGCAGAGAGCTCTTCTCAGCTTTGAAACTCGCGATCTGAATGGTGTGAATCACTCCGGCGGAGAAGGAAGTGCTCGCGAAAATCAGCATCGTCAGAAAGGCACAGACTGTTTGGATGCAGAACCAAAAGCTTTTCTTTTCAAGATGATAAGCCACGTTGCGCCCCCTTTCCCAGTTCCTGCCGTGTCACGAGAATGCGGTCTTCTCAACGGCTCAACCAGCCAACCCAGTCAGTAAGTTTTAATTATACAGCACTTTCGTCGCCGTGGGAGTTTCATGAAAATTTCGATCATTTTCATTTCTGTGTCGCGAAAATATCGGACCGATGTTTCGATTTCCAAACTCCGGGCACACAGCTTGTCGGGCACGCAGCTCATCCACGAGAGAAGAACTGCGTTATAATTAAACTCCGACTTGGCAATGGAGCAGATATAGATGCGCCTCTTCGCTGCACTTGCAATGATCCTTCTGGTCTTTCTTTTCTGGCAGGCGGTGGATCATTCACCCGAGAGAATCAAGCTGGCCGGTGGCCCTGAAGGTGGCACTTTCATCGTCTTTGCCAAGGGGCTGGCCGAGTTGCTGCAGCAGGAACAGCCGGACCTGAAGATCCAGGTTACCAACTCCGGCGGTTCAGTGGCGAACCTGGTCGCAGTGGAAAAGGGGAAGGTGGCGATTGCTCTGGCTTACGCGGGAGATGCCTACCTTGGCAGCCAGGGGTTGCTGAACAAGCACCCTGCCAAGTTCAAGAACATCCAGGCCCTGGGGAGAGTCTATGGCTCGACCGCCCAACTGGTGGTGTTCAAGGAGAGCCTGATAAAGACTCCGGAAGACCTCGCCAACCGGCGGGTCGCGATCGGCAGCTCCGGCTCGGGTGCGGCGCACAGCGCCGAACGCTACTTCCGCATTCTCGGCCTCTGGGAGGAGATCACCCCCCTTTACCTGGGCTACGATCTGGCGATGGAAGAGCTGATCAGAGGGCGCGCACAGGCGGTCTGGCAGCTGGTCGGTGCCCCCAGCGCTTCGATCGTCAACACCAACCGCAGGTATCCGCTGCGTCTGGTCGACCTCTCCGAGCTGGCCGAGCAAAGTGATTTTCTGCTCAAATATCCCTTTTATTCCCGCGCCCTGATCCCAGCCGGCACCTATGCCGGGCAGACTCAACCGATCGAGAGTTTTCAGGACAACACCCTGCTGGTAGCCAACGTCGATGCCGATCCGCAGCTCATCGATACCGTTTTGAAGTCGCTTTTCAGCCCGCAGGGGATGCAGCGGATGCGCGAGATTCACCCGGTCGGCAAAGACCTGGATCCACAAAAAGGGCTACAGGGAATACAGATCCCCCTGCACCCGGCTGCGGAACAGTTCTGGCGGGAGCGGGGCCTGGTTCATTAGCCTGTGAAGCGAGATTATCTTTATTTGAGGCGCTCAGCGGCCCGGCAGGCGGCACCGACGATTCCGGCCTGGTTGCGCAGCTGGGCCGGCAGCAGTTCGGCGCGGATGTCGAGGTAGGAAAAGAACTTGTCGTGCTTGCGGCTGATGCCGCCGCCGATGATGATCAGTTCGGGGGAGAAGAGGCGCTCAACCTGGGCGAAGAACTTGTTCAGGCGCTTGCTCCAGGCCTTCCAGCTCAGATCCTCTTTCTTCCGCACCGCCGCCGAGGCGTAGCGCTCGGCCGGACCGGTCTTAAGCCGCAGATGGCCGAGCTCGGTGTTGGGAAAGAGGACGCCATCGTTGAAAAAGGCCGAGCCGAGACCGGTGCCGATGGTGATGACGATCACCGTGCCATTGCGCCCCTTGCCGCTGCCGAAGCGCATCTCCGCGAGGCCTGCGGCATCGGCGTCGTTGATCACCAGGCAGGGACAGCCGGTGGACTGTTTCAGCAGCATCCCGACATCGGTATCGATCCAGCCGGCATCGATGTTCGCCGCAGACTTCGCCACCCCGTTGCGGATGATCGCCGGAAAGCCGCAGCCGATCGGCCCCTGCCAGTCGAACTGACTGACCAGTTCGGCGACCGCTGCAGCAACCGCAGCCGGGGTCGAGGGATCGGGGGTTGGAACCCGCAGCCGCTCGGAGACCAGCTCGCCCGATGCCACGTCGACAACTGCCCCTTTGATGCCGCTGCCGCCGATATCGATCCCCAGACATTTCATCGTCGCTCGCCTCCCGTAAAGAAATTATCGCGCGGCTCAGTATAGCGGGATTTCTGAATATCTCCAATGAAACAAAAGGCAGCTAGCGGGGATGATTCAGGTTGCAGCTCCCCGAGTCGCAGGTCGGGGTGCGTTTCGGCAGCAGGTGCCGGTAACGGGCAAACAGCCGGTAGCCGCAACGAGCGAGGAAATTGATCCCCGGCAGACCGATCAGGGCGCTGAGCAGGCGATAGACCGAACCGGACGGATAGGCCTGCCAGATCAGCCTGAACGCCTCAACCCCGGAGAAAAACCGCCCCTCCGCGTCGCGGACATACAGTCGCGCCATGAAATCGCTCAGCTCTTTGTCATAAGCCAGGGCATCGAAATTTTCGGCACTGATATCGACAAACCGCAGGCGGTCCTCCGGGTTCCGCTTGCGGTAGACATCGATCTCGGCTGAGCAGACCAGACAGGACCCGTCGTAAAAGATTTCAAGTGGATAAGCCAGCGCCATAATTCGACTCCCTT